>CAZZNC010000368.1:0-3374 GCA_964655405.1 uncultured Anaerolineaceae bacterium
GTTTGCGCGATGGTGAAACTTTGTACTAATAGCGCGTAGGCAAAGAGCATGTAATCCATAGTTTGCTCCTCCAAAAAGATCGTAATATACTGAATGCACTCCTTGATCCAGGGTTAATATCGCAAAAGATATACTTAACGCCGAGGAGGGCGGAGGTGTCACTCTCAAACATTCGCAAACACACCGCATGGACGCTGAGCATTTTATGGGTCGCCACCTTGATACTTTCAGGATGCGGCGGGAAGGAAGAAGCCCCCACCTCCACGCCCTCCCCTCTCCCCACGCACACGCTGACACCATCCCACACCCCCACGCATACCCATACACCGACCGTCACGCCGACGCTTTCCAGCACCGAAATCGAGCAAACGGTCGTAGCCGGCGTGTTCCAAGCCGCCACCCAAACCATCGAAGCGTGGACGGACACGCCGACCGTCACTCTGACACCCTCCATCACACTGACCCCGTCCATCACGTGCACCCCAACCCTGAGTATTCAACACACCATCGCGGCACGTTTGCAGCAAACCCAAACCGCACAAGCGGCGCACGACGGCACCGCCACTGCGACACGGTGGACGGACACGCCCACGCCGAGCACCACACCGTCACGCGCGCCCACAGACACGCCGTCACGCACGCCCACCGACACGCCGACGCTCTCCGCCACCGACATCGAGCAAACGGTCGTGGCCGGCGTGTTCCAAGCGGCCACCGAAACGCTGGTCGCGCAAGAGACGCCAAGCGCAACGCCGCGCCTGGACGTGCGGGGAACGGTCGAGGCGCGCTTGGTCTTGACGCAAACTGCCCAGTTCGCGCTGGACAGCACGGCCACCGCCACGCTCTGGACGAAAACACCGCTCCCCACGCCCACCCCTTCGGAAACGCCGAGCATCACGCCCACACAGTTCTCCATCCCGACCGTCACACCGACGCCCGTCACGCTAAACGAGACATTCCGCTCCCAAACGGGGTTGATCATTCGCTACCCGCAAGGTTGGACGGCCCGTGACAAAGACGGTACGGTCGAGATCGCCAACAACAATGCCACATTGCGCTGGTCAAACGGCTTCGGGTCATCCGAGTTTCCTTCCGGCGGCTTTACGGGTGCTTTCTTCCCGCCGGACGAAGCCGACGCATTGGGCTATCCGCCTTTGGTCAGCTTGGCGCAAATGGTCGGAGACCTTCTGGAAGGCGAAGGCACCACGGTCAGCACGCCCGAAGAGATACGGGTCGGCCCCTATGAAGCCGCGCGCCTACGCATCACGGACACCAAAACGACCAGCGAAAGCCTGCTCATCGTCTGCTCGAAGGACAACCGAATTTACGTAACGCTTTTCGTAGCGCACGAGGGCGAAATGGCAGAATTCGAAGCTACGGCGCTTGCCATCGTCGAAAATCTGAACTACGACGAAGGCAGGAAGCGTCGTTAAACGTTCTTTCCGCCGTGAAATGCGCCTACTTCACAAACTGAGCCGGCCCATGAGCAATCGGGGGGTGCCCAAAGCACGCTCTGGTTGCCTGCCGTTCCGCGCAATGTGTGATACAATGCGGGCTAGATAATCCCAAAAAACGCACATCGGGCGCGGTCGGAGCGTAGCAGATGCAAGCAACGGTTTCTCATCCTCTTTCTCGCACCTCGTCGTTTTCGATCACGGCGATCCTGGCCGTGATCGCGCTAGGGCTGGCGGGCGTGCTGTTGGCACTGTATGCAGTGGCAGCGGTGGGCTGGTACGCACAGCCGTTCTTGGGCTTTTTGCCCACGCGCGCGTTGGAAGTCAGCAACGCCCACTCGCTCACCGGCCAACGTTGGCCCGCGCTCTACCAGGGCCTTGACGCGGGCGACCGCATTGTGCGACTGGACGGCCAAGCGCTAGACACGCTCCCCGTCGCCGAGCGGCTGCAACGCTTCAACGCCATCTTGTCCGAACACACAGCCGGCGAGAGGGTCCCGCTCAGCTTCCGCCGTGATTACACTCAGAACCCCAGCAAACCCATCGGCGCCACGTGCACCGAGATGCAGGACACGGTGGGGCTGTGGCAATGTGGCATGATCGTTCGCTTGGTGGACGTGCCCTATCTGGACTTTGCGCTGTACTTCGTCGTGGGCTGGATGACCGGCGTGGCGTTATGGGGCGTGGCCGTGATTGTGCTTTCCAGGCGGCGCAACGACCCTCACGCGCATTTGTTGGCGATTTTGGCGGCCTCGTTTGCCGTCTTCATGGCCGGTTTCTTCGACCGTTACAGCACCGATCAATACACGTGGATTTGGTTACTCGTGACGGCGCTCAGCGGCGGGTTGATGCTCACTTTTGGGCTGGAATTTCCGTTCCGTTTTGCCAGCGTGCAACAAACCCCCTTGTGGCGCTGGTCGGCGCTGGTGGTGGCGTTGGCGCTGGGCACAGGCAGCACCGCGCTGTATTTTTCCACCGAACCGTATTTGCACCACGCGGCGCTAGTTCTTGCGCTGGGCACCCAGCTTGCCGGAGGAGTGGGGCTGTTGAGCATCATGCTCTGGCGGCGCGCGCGTTCGGCTTCCCCCGCTGTGCGCAACCAAAGCACCATTGTCGTGATGGGGCTGGTGCCCGGGCTGTTCCCCGTCGTGGCATGGTTCAGCGCGTTGGTGGTGAACGGGCACGCCTCGACGGTGATGCTGCCCTTCGTGGAGATGTTCCCGTTGCTGTTGCCGCTCAGCGCCACCTATGCCGTGCTGCAATATCGCCTTCTCGATACCGACCGCGTGATCACGCAAAGTCTGCTTTATGCGGGGCTGCTGACGCTGCTGACGCTGAGCTATTTTCTGGTGGTGGCAGGCATCACCTACATCATCGGCGCTTCGATGCAAGATACAGCGCTCAATCCGGCGTTCATCGTGGCAGCCATCTTCGGGATCGCAGTGGCCTTCATGCCGCTACGAACCGCGCTTCAGCGGCGCATTGACAACACCTATTTCCGCGCCCGCCGCACTTACCAGGGCTATTTGGAGCAATTTTCCCGCGATGTGACCACTGCCGCCACGCTCGGCGATGTGACACACTTGGTACAAAGCACGCTCGAAAGCGCGTTTGCGCCGCAGCACGTGACGCTTTTCGTGCGCGCACCGGACACCCACGAATACCACGCCTTGCCCGACCCCGACACCGGCGAGCGTTCCACCGACATCGTTTTCGGTGCAGAAAGCGGCCTGGTGCGCTATCTGCGCGAGCGTTCCACCATGCTCTACCTGGAAGAAGGCCGCCCCCTGCCCCTGGACGTGGTGAGCGACCGTGCACGGCTGGCCGTGTTGGGCGCGCCGTTGCTGGTGGGGCTGCGCGGGCAAAAGGCGCTCTCCGGCTTCCTTTGCATCGGGCCACGCCGCAGCGGTTTCCCCTACC
>CAZZNC010000369.1:0-3357 GCA_964655405.1 uncultured Anaerolineaceae bacterium
TTTGGGCCAATGTGTCGGCGGGCAGTGTGGTCAATGCCTCCCAGGGCTGCAAGCTAATTTCCGTTACCCCGACGTTCCCCGTGCGTGCCGCTACGTTGCGCAAGACGCGATGCCGCTGGCTGTAGGTGCGAAAGTGTGCCGCGCCATATTCTCCCACGCCTGCGCACACCCACCAGGGCAACGCCTCGGCACGCCCCCCTGCCATCTCGTAAAGCGCAAAAAGCGCCAATTCGCGCCCCATATCCGGCTCGTAGGGCGGGGTGAGCCGGTCGGTCAGCGCCACTTTGATCGACTCGCCCGGGACGTTCCAACGCACCAGGATCGGGCGGGAAATGCGCGTCCAGTTGTGCAGCGTAATCGGGCTTTCGTAAAGTTTGATGTGGGCGATGTGCGCGGGGGTGTAACCAAAAACGTGCGTAATGCCGGTGTAGACCGCGGGCAAATAGTCCAGCATGGTTTGGGCTTGTTCGTTTTCGTCCACCGTTTCGTCCGCGAAGTAGTAGAGCCGCATCCCTTCCAGCTCGGCCACCTGCCAGCGTTCCCCGCCGAAAAGCCAGCGTTCGCCCTGCCGGTAGAAAATCGCGGAGATCGTCGCGCCGCCTGCCTCGCTATCGTCCGCACCGGCCAAACGCCAATGTGTACTCATGCGCGCCACTGCCACATCAGCGGAAAGCTGCTCCACACCGAAAAGGTCGATCTCGAAAGCGTCGAGCGGGTGCGCCGTCCAATCCTCGGCCCAGCCACGTTGATCCGCCAAGAAAACCGGATCGTCGGGCCACAACCATTGCCAATACGCTTCCCGGCCAGCGGTGCGCACGGCTTGTTCCATCGCGGCAGTGGTGCGGCTCAACGCCAACTCGACATCGCTGGCAGGCGAAGGTGTGGGTGAGACGCGCGGGGGACGGGTGGAAGGTGCAAAAAGGGTACGTGCCAACGCCTGGCTGGTTTGGTCGGGCGTGGCTGTGGAAGGCGACGTCGCTTTACCACACGCGCCGAGCACCAACAGCGCGCATAAAGCCCCCGCCAGCACCCTCAAGCCAACGAAGCGCGTCTTCATCGCGCACCACCACCATACACAGGCATGTTCACAGCTCCAAGTAGTCGCGCAGCGGATGGCTGCGGTTGGGGTGGCGCAACTTGCGCAGCGCTTTGGCTTCGATCTGGCGGATGCGCTCGCGCGTCACGCCGAAGTGTTGCCCTACTTCTTCCAGCGTGTGTTCCTGACCGTCCGCCAACCCGAAACGCATTTCCAGCACTTCGCGCTCGCGCGGGCTGAGTACGGCCAATGCCCCGCGTATCTGCTCCTTGAGCAGCTGCCGCGCGGCAGCATCCACCGGCCCCATGATTTTGTCGTCTTCGATGAAGTCGCCCAGCAAACTGGAATCTTCCTGCCCGACGGGCATTTCCAGCGACATCGGCTCTTGGGCGATGCGCAAAATGCGACGCACCTTGTTGGCGGCGCGGCGCAAACGGCGCGCCAACGCCGGATCGAGCTTTTCGCTGTCGGCCCAAGCCTGACGAATGGCTTTGATATCCTCCTCGTTGAGAAATTCCATTTCCAGCGCGATCTGCTCGGCGGTGGGGTCGGTGCCCAAGTTTTGCATCAACGCACGTTGTACGCGCATCAGCCGATTGATCGTTTCCACCATGTGCACGGGGATGCGAATGGTACGCGCTTGGTCAGCGATGGCGCGGCTGATCGCTTGGCGAATCCACCAGGTGGCGTAAGTGCTGAACTTGAAGCCTTTGGTATGATCGAATTTTTCCACCGCGCGCAAAAGGCCAATGTTGCCCTCTTGGATCAAGTCCAAAAAGTTGATGCCGCGCCCCATGTAGCGCTTGGCAACGCTGACCACCAAGCGCAAATTGGCGCGGGTCAGTGCTTCGGCAGCTTGCGGGCCACGTGCGCGCACCTGTTCGAACGCTTCTTGTGTTTGTGCGTTGTATTGCGCGCGGTCGGCTTCCAACCAGGCGCGAAACGTGTCGACGTCCGGCCAAGCGCCGTGCTCGGCGAAATAGATGCGCAGCCGCTCTTGCAACGACGTGGGCAGCAAATACAACGCTTGGAACCCCTGAAACAGCGCGGCGGCCACTTTGTTCCAGACATCGTCACGCCCCCACTCGCCCTGCTCCAAATAGGAACGAATGTAGGAAGGCGTTTCGCTATCCCAAGTGCGGCGCAACGTTTGCACCTCGTCAATCAAGAGATTGACGTCCGGCTGCCCCACCTCAAAAGTGCCCAACAACTTTTGAGCCTCTTCCCAATGTTCCAACAGATGGTCGTAGATGGCAGCCACCAACTCAACAGGCTCGGCTTCTTCGCCCATTTGCTGGGAAAGGTGTTTCAACCAGTTATAGGCCGCGATCTGTGAAGAGAGCCAGGTTTCGCGGTCTGGGTCCAAAAGTTGAACTTGCCCAATTTCCTTCAGGTACATCCGCACCGGGTCGTCCGCTGATGCAGCTTCCTGACGTGCGCGTCCTACGTTATCGTCGGTCATATCATTGTCTGCTTCAAAGTCGTTGTGATCCAGATCGTTCATATTCACGGCAACAGTCCATGTCATGCGTGTAAGGAGCGTGAGGATCGCGTTTCGACGGAAAGGGTTATCCCATGCGGTTACGGTCGTTGGCGTAACACACGTAGCGCCTGGGCGATGCGCTGGCGTGCGCGGGTGGTTGCGTTGATCTGTGCAGCATAATACTCAGCGTTGTGGCCGTTGGTCTGTTGCTGAGCTTCTTGCTGCAAAAAGTATAGCTCTTGCGAGCGGCGCTCCAACGTAGCGTGGCGTAACGCCAACGCCTCGCGGGTGAACAAGCGTGCGTCGGGTTCTGGCAGTGTATTGACGCGCGTTTGTTCACGCACCACCGAAACCAACTCCCCTTCTAACGCCGGTGAGAGTTTCTGCTGAAACGATTCAAGCGGTGACATACGCAGTTCGTTCACCCCATCAGCCAACGCCGGCGGTAAATGCTCCATCAAATAATCGAGCAGCTCCGTTTCCCCCTCGTTGAGCGCCTCTTTGAGCACGCGGAAGATCAGTTGATAGTCCGAGCGGGTGAAATCATCTGCCTGCAAAGGCGCGAGCGTTTGTGCCATGTCCGGCTCGCCGTTTTGCAACTCGCGCAACGTGCGGTCGGCGCTAAAGAGCCACTCCGGTTCTTCAAGCAACAACCGCAAGCAAAATTGCTCGCGCGCTGTCACAAAGCCGGACGCCGGCGGTGGGGGCGGTGCGGACGGGCGTGTATCCGCACGTGGACGGGTGGGCGCAGGACGGCGGCGACGTTGGCTTGCCGAGGTGCGCTGTGCCCATTCCAACAACCAGCGCTCGTCAATGCGCACACGCCGCGCCAGGGCCT
>CAZZNC010000370.1:0-3349 GCA_964655405.1 uncultured Anaerolineaceae bacterium
GTTGCGCACGAAGAACTGCGCCGTCGGCGTCACGAAGGCGTCGCCGAGCACTGCGACCGGCGGCTCCGCGTTGAACGGCTTCGCGGCGTGCACCGACAGCACCGGCGACCGCGCCGGCTCGTGCGCGTACGGGTCTTCGGGGTCCTTCGCGTCGTTCTCCGCCGCCTGCGCGGCCGCGTGCGCCGCCACGTCCCCGCGCTCCGCGACCGCCTCCGCCGCCGCGCACAGGTCAAGCGCGCTGCCCGCCACCACCGTTTTGAGCGCCGTTTGCGGGTCGCCGACGCTGGAATAATAGCTCTGTCCTGTGGCCATCCCCGCCTTGAACGACAATTTGAACGTCCCCGCCAGCGTCTCGACGGCGGCATAGTGTCCCATGCGTTCTTGCATTTCCAGCGCGCACTGCAAGGCGCGGCGGGCGGTTTGGCGCTGGGTGGCCTCGGTGTAGGGAAAGAGCACGGTCAGCGCGTCTCCGCCGAATTGCCCCACGACGCCGCCATACTGACGCACGAGCGCGATGGTCGCCTCGAAATAGCCGTTGAGCACGCGCGTCAGCTCTTCGGTGCCGGCGCGTCCTGCTGCGGCCAGCGCCTCGCTCATGGCCGTGAAGCCGGAAATGTCCGCGAACATGGCGACCGCCGGTTGGCGGTGTTCCAGCCCGACGGGATCGGCGTCGGGGTCGGTGAGGATGTCTTGGGCGATGGGGTAGGGCAAGTAGGCAAGCCAGGGGGAAGACATGGGATTTTCCAATCTACAGGTGTGGCGTGCTCACGATGTGCCGAAATGCGCGCTTTTGCTACCGTGATCGTGCCACAAAAGCCGCGAACAAACAACACGCCCGCCGCGTCTTGCGGCGGCAGCGCCCCCAAACCTGAACACACTCACCGGCGGTCTAGCGTAATTCGCTCGGTACGGCACTTTGTGTTAAAAACATGCCCCGATATGGCGGAACGGACCCACTACGCGCAGGAGGCAGGGGTGTGAGGTATCAAACCATCGTCAACGGGCAGACGTTCGACATCGAGATCGTGGAAGATGGGCGCGTGCTGGTCAACGGTGAGGAACGCGCGATTGACTTCCGCACCTTGCGCGAAGGCGAGCTGTACTCGATTTTGCTGGATCACCGCAGCTATGAGGCGGTGGTCGAAGTGCGTGACGAGCATCACTATGTGTTGATCACCGGCGGCATGTACGAGGCAAAAGTTACCGACGAGCGCAGCCGCCGGTTGGAAAGCGCGTTCATGGCCTTTGGCGACGCGGACAGCGAGGCGCAAATCCGCTCACCGATGCCCGGGTTAATCGTGCGTGTGCTGGCCGAAGAAGGCCAAGAGGTCACGCGCGGGCAAACGGTGGTCATCCTGGAATCTATGAAGATGGAAAACGAGCTGAAGTCACCCCGCGACGGTGTGGTGCGGCATGTGCACGTGGAAGCAGGGCAGAGCGTGGAGCAGGGCAAAACGTTGGTCACCATTGCCTGAGCAGTCGAGCGTGCATCGGCAGGGGATGGGCGTGGTATAATGCGGGCGCGGGGGAATTTTCCCCACCCGAACATGGATGCAAGGGGGGCCGGTCGCCGAATGGACGGCGGTCGGCCTCCGTGACGTGCAAAGGGTGAGCAGATGCGCAGGAAACGGCTTTGGTGGGCGGTGGATGGGCTTTGGTGGGCGGTGCTGGCGGCGTATGTGCTGGCCGGTGTGCCGAGCGTGCCTTTTCATGGCGACGAGTCCACACACATCGCGCTCAGCCGCGACTATGCTTATGTCTTCCAACAGCATGACTTGGACGCCATCCTGTACAGCACCACGCCCACCGATCCGGCTATGCAGGAATTGCGCTTGCTCAACGGCTCGATCGCGCGCTGGGTTTTCGGCGCGGCGTGGGACGTGGCGGGCGTGGATGCCGCCGAGCTGAACACGCCTTGGGACTGGGGTGCGGGGTGGGATTGGAACGTGACCAGCGAGCATCTGCCTTCGCAACGCTTGCTGCACGCTGCGCGCTGGGCTTCCGCGCTCTTCACCGTGATCAGCGCCTGGGGCGTTTTCGCCGTCGCGCGCTGGGTCAGTGGTGGACGGGCGGCGGCGTACTTGGCGAGCGCGCTTTACACCACCGCGCCCGCTGTGCTGCTCAACGGGCGGCGCGCCATGTTGGAAGGGGCGCTGCTGGCTTTTTCCGTACTGACCGTGCTGGCGGCGCTGTGGCTGCTGCGCGCGGAAGGGCGGGGGCGTGCGCGTTGGTGGCGCTGGGCGCTGCTGGGCGCGCTGAGCGGGCTGGCGGTGGCCGCCAAGCACACTGGCGCGCTGACGGTGGCGCTGGTCTTTGCGGCGCTGCTGTGGACGGGCTGGCGGCGGGACACGTTGCGGCGCACGTTGGGCGCGCTGAGTGGCGCTGGCGCGCTGGCGCTGGCCGTCTTCCTGCTGTTGAACCCGACCTGGTGGTCGGATGTGTCCGGCACGCCCGCGCGCGTGATTGCCTTGCGCGAGCATGTGTTGACAGGCCAACGCCATGCCTTCGGCTCGTATACGAGCTGGGGGGCACGCGGGGCCGGTTTGATCCGCTACACCGTTTACGCCCAGCCGCAATACTTCGAGGATTTCCATTGGGCCACCTATCCCGCCATCACCGACGCCATCGCCGCGTATGAGCGCACGCCCTGGCGCGGTGTGAACGCGGGCACGTTGGGCGCGTTGGTGGGATTGCTCGGTGTGGCATGGGGCGCGGCGGCGCTCTGGCTGCGTCGGGACGCGCCGGACGCCGTTTTGCTGCTGGTGTGGACGTGGGGCACAGCGTTGGTGCTGCTGCTGAGCGTCCCTTTTGGCTGGCAACGTTACTATCTGCCGCTGATGCCCCCCTTGGCCGTGCTGACCGGCTTCGGTTGGGTGCGCATGGCGCGCGTGTTACGTGAGGAGCTGAGTGTATGATCCCCGACTGGTTGCAGCCGACCCTGGCCCTTTTTCCGCTGAGCGCGTGGGTGTTCCTGGGCGTGGGCGTGCCCTGGGCGCTGGCGCTTTTGCCGCGCCGTTTGTGGCGTGAGCGCGTGACCGTGCTGGCCGTCGGCATGGCGTTGGGGCCGTTGTTGGTGAGCGCGTGGCAGTTTGTGCTCGGCACATGGGGGCATTTGACGTGGCAGGGCGCGCTGACGGGCAGCGTGGCGCTGGCGGCATTGGGCGCGGTGTTGGCCGTGTGGAGAGGCGTGGGGGCGCTGCCCCCACACCCCCGCCAGGGAGCTTCGCCCCCTGTACCCCACCGAGACGGCGCGCCGCGCCGTCTCGGCAAGGATGCCACCGACGGGGAACGCCCCCGCACACGCGGCGAGCGCGCATTGATCGCAGGGATTGCGCTGCTGGTGCTGCTC
>CAZZNC010000371.1:0-3340 GCA_964655405.1 uncultured Anaerolineaceae bacterium
TCACACTTCCGCCGCCGACGCAGTTTACACGCTCTACGGTCCGCTATGCCACCAATTCGCGTTTCGCTCGTGGTTTTTCTTCGGTGACCAACCCGCGTACCCGCGCGCTGTTTCCGGCACGAAATGGGGCACGTTCGAAGAGTACGCCTCCCGCGATCCATTCTTTGAAGGCATAGACCTTTACGCATGGACGGCAGATTTGCAGTTGCGAGCGCGTGCCTTTCATGGCAACGCCGAAATGGGCTACAAAGCGGCGCTTTGTGAACGGGACATTGCCATTTACGGCGCCATGTTTCTCTTCGCGTTGCTTTTTATGCGCATCAGGCGCTGGTTGCGCCCCGCCCCGATCTGGCTGTACTTGATCCTGGGCCTGATGCCGATAGGGTTGGATGGCTTCAGTCAACTTTTTAGCTATCCCCCGTTTGGGTTTTGGCCGGTGCGTGAAACGCTGCCCCTCTTCCGCACAGTGACAGGGGCGTTCTTCGGTGTGATGAACGGATGGCTTGCTTTCCCGTACCTGGAAGAGTCCATGCGCGAAATGAGCGCATCCGCTCAGCGCAAACGGGCACGTGCCGAAGCGTTGTTGGCGGATTTGCGCATCGAGTAGTGAGGAGCTGCTGAGCACTGGTGCGGAAACCTTGTCGTCGTGCTGCGCGTATACACGCATAGAACAGCTTTCAAACACACAAAGGCGAAGAGGACAATGGACGCACCTTTATTTGGGCTTTGCGGTTGCTTGCAATGTGTCTGGGTGATCTTGATCGGGGGTCTATCGGGTTATTTGGCAGGGTTGGTCATTCGTGGCAAAGGATATAATGCTATTGGCAACGTGTTGTTGGGCATAGCGGGCTTTTTCGTGGGCACGTTCCTCTTCGGACGCATGGGGCCGGGGGGCACCATCGGCGCGATCCTCACGTCGTTTTTGGGCGCGTTGGTGTTGATCGTGCTGGTGCGCGTGTTGCTGGACGAAAATTTCGCCAAGTAGCGCTCGATAGTCGATATTCCGCCGTGCCTGGTGGCGCGTGCCCTATCCGCTCAGCCGCCAAGCACGGCATTTTTAGATGCGTCACTTTGTTTGTATTGCGAACAAACAAAGATGCAGGGTAGAATATGAGCGGGTATAGTAAGGGAAATTTTCTCATGCCGATCCCATGCAAGGACGCAGCATCTGCATATTGCGTTTACAGCCGTGTTTTTTCACAATTTGCAACGAGCTGCGCCGTAGTTTACGCCCAGATGCGCAACGAAGCATAGAATAAATGAGGGAAAACAACTTATGTACCTCGAACAAGAAATCCTCGAACAGCCCATCGTACTCCAGCGCTTGCTAGACGAAGAAGTCCAAGTCGTGCGCCAGGTAGCGGCGGCTATCCGTGCATTTGATCCTGTGTTCATGCACATCGCCGCGCGGGGCACGTCCGACAACGCGGCCCGTTACGCTCAGTATCTGCTGGGCATCTACGGACGTTTGCCGGTGGCTCTGGCGACGCCTTCGCTGCACACGCTTTACCAAACGCCGCCGAACTTGGCCCGTGCCGTCGTGGTCGGCATCTCGCAATCCGGCCAGGGCGCAGACGTGCGCCAGGTGTTGGAAGACGCAAACACACAAGGGGCGTTGACCGTCGCCATCACCAATGACCCGAGTTCACCGGTCGCGCAAGTTGCCGACCATCATGTGTACTTGCGTGCGAGCGCCGAACGCAGCGTAGCCGCCACCAAAACTTACACCGCCGAGCTGATGGTGCTGGCAATGCTGGCTGCTGCATTGGAAGACGACGGCGCGATGTGGGACGCACTGGGTCGGTTGCCGCACCACGCCGAACAAACGTTGACCGAATTCATCAGCGCGCCGCTGACCGCCCCGCAGTGGGTGGAGCGTTACCGTTATATGGAGCAGTTTGCAGTCATCGGACGCGGGTTGAACTATTGCACGGCTTTTGAGATCAATTTGAAGGTCAAAGAACTGTGCTATCTGACCGGCGACGCTTATAGCGAGGCGGACTTCCGGCACGGGCCGATTGCCGTCATTCACCCGGGATTTCCCGTGTTGGCGATAGCGCCACAGGGCAAAACTTTGTCGGTGATGCTTGATTTGCTCGAAAAGCTGCACGAGCGCCAGGCCGAGCTGCTGGTCGTTTCCAATGTAGAAGAAGCCTTCGCCCACGCGCAAAATGTCATGCGCCTGCCCGAAGACGTTCCCGAGTGGCTCTCGCCGCTTTTGGCCGTGATGCACGGACAGGTTTTCGCCATGCGTCTGGCACTTGCCCGAGGCTACGAAGTCGATCACCCACGAGGACTAAGCAAAGTCACGATTACGCACTAGGCTCAATAGCTCAAGATACTGGACTGTGTGTGCCAACTCATTGTCCATCTTTTATCATGTAAAAACGGAGTTTCGCGCTATGAACGACAACCCGTTTCCTTTGGTCGCACCCGCCGTGACCTTGCCGCTCGATCCAGGCTTTCGACCGGCGGCACTTGCCAACCGCGCCTTTCGTCGCGCTGTGGCTCAGTCCGGCGGCGGCGTGCCGCTGGTGCTCGGACTGGAACGGCTCAACGGCTCACTTTCACGCTATGAGACGCTTGTTTACCCCGAGGAGCACCCCCAGGCGGCGGCCAATTTGTTCTACGCCGAGCGGCTGGTCAAGTTTCTGTTGTGGCAACGCGGCGGATGGAAGGTGTATGTTGGCGGGCCGCACAGCATCGGCGAACACATCCAGCGCGTCTATGCACCGGACGGCGCACGTGCATTCGATTGGCGTTTCATGGGGGAAAAGGTCTATCAGCGTCCTTTTACCGTCGTGTCCTGTGCTGTGGAAGATGTGCCGCCGGAACACGAGCCGGAAAAAGCGTTGGGGCGACACCTGGAAGGCTACCGCATCGGCTTCGACCTGGGCGCTTCAGACCTAAAAGTTTCCGCTGTGGTGAACGGTGAACCCATCTTCAGCACCGAAATCATCTGGGAACCACGCGAGCACAGCGATCCAGCTTACCACTATCAGAAGATCTTGGACGCGCTGCAACTGGCCGCCTCCAAGTTGCCGCGCGTGGATGCCATCGGCGGCAGTTCTGCGGGCGTTTACGTGAACAATCGCCCGATGGTGGCCTCGCTGTTTCGCGGCGTGCCGGAAGAGCGTTTCGACGAGGTGCGCGCGCTTTTTGAACGCATCCGCGAAGCAATGGGCGATATGCCGTTGGAAGTGATCAACGACGGCGAAGTGACCGCGCTGGCCGGTTCGATGTCCTTGGAAGACGACAGCATTTTGGGCGTGGCGATGGGGTCGAGCGAGGCGGCGGGCTATGTGACGCCCAGCGGTCGGCTGACCGACTGGCTCAACGA
>CAZZNC010000372.1:0-3329 GCA_964655405.1 uncultured Anaerolineaceae bacterium
TTTGCAGGTGAACACCTACCACCATCAGGGCATCACGCGGGATCTGCTGGGACACGATTTGCGCGTGTTTGCCGTTTCGGAAATGGACGGGTTGGTGGAAGGCTTTTACCACGCCAACCGGCCTATTTTGGGTGTGCAGTGGCATCCCGAGCGGGAGGCTCCCGCCCACGAATACGACGCGCCGCTTTTCCGCCGCTTTTTTCGCGGTGAACTTTTCTTGACACACGTGCACTCCTAGCTGCGCGCGTGCCTTACTGGCGATAGGCGACGTAGATATCGGCTTCGATCATTTGCATATCTGCGCTGAAGAAGTGATGCACAAAGTAGAGATTGCCCGCTGCGTCTAGGGTCGGCTCTCCGGCAAATTGAGAGACGATCTCTTGGGGGGTGCCCCATGATCCATCGGGGCGCTCGGTAGCGCGGAAGATGGCCGGCCCGGGGTAGCCGAGCCTGCTTTGCCCCGTAAACCAAAGCTCCGCCCCGTCCGGTGACAGGAAGGGCTGGTCTTCGTTGGAGTTCGGCAGGTTGAGCGGGGCGGGCAAAGCCACCGGCGCGCCCCACCCGTCGGCGGTTTTCGGCAGCGTGTAAAGGTCGTGTTGGCCGCCGTTTTCGGCCTTGCCGCAATACATCGTTTGGCCGTCCGGCGTGATGTGCAGTTCGCCCACGTCGTAGGTGGCGTTGAGCAACTCGCCCGCGTTGCGCACGTCCGTCCAGCGCCCATCGCGCAGCGTGGCGGTGTAAATATCCACTTCGCCGTAGTTGCCCGCCCGCACAGAAGCAAACCACAACGTTTCCCCTTGCACAAAAGCCGCGCCGTCCAACGCCACGTCGTCGCTGAGCACCACGCGCTCCGGCGCGCCCCACGTGTCGCCCGTGCGCTTAGCCCACCAAATGCCCGTCACCCCGTCCACCAATTGCTTTTGGGGTGGCACGCGCACGTCCGGCGTGAAGAAAAAATACAGGTTTGCGCCGTCCGGAGTGATGAAGGGGGAATCTTCTGCCCCCACCGTGTTGATCGGCCCGGGCATAGGCACGGGCGCTTGCCATGCGTCCATGTGCGAGATGGGGGGAAAACGGTCTGTTTGCGGCGTCATTTTGGTGATGTTGGTGGGCAAGGTATCTTCGCGCTGGTGCAATGAGGGATCGGGGGCGGACTGTTGATCGCACCCGCTGAGGAAAACGGCCAGCGCAACGAACATTCCGACGAGCGCATAGTGCACGCTGCCGTAGCGTGCGCGTTTGCTTTTCCACATAATTCGGCTTCCTTCCGGCCAAGGTGTGCCGGTTACTTTTGGGACGGCTTGAGCGGGGGCAAGGTGCGCAAAATTTCGTGTAGCGCGTCGCGCACCTCCACAGCGGCGGCGACGCGGTGCAACAGGGACTTGGTGAGCATTCGTCGGAGCAGGGCCACCACACTATCCGGCACGTCGGGGCGGATTTTGCGGATGTCCGGCACGTCTTGTTCCAAGATGGCTTGGGCGACCCTGTCGTCGGTGCGTCCGATGAAAGGCAGCGTGCCCGCCAGCATCTCGAAGAGCACCACACCCAGCGCCCACACGTCCCCGCGTGCGTCGAGCGTTTCTCCGAGGATGCCTTCGGGACTGAGGTAGGGCGTGGTGCCGATGACGGTATGCGGTTGGGTGACGCGCCGTTGGTCGTTCAGCCGCGCCACGCCAAAGTCGGCCAGGCGTGGCGAGTAGTCGTGGGTGAGCATGGTGTTGGAGGGCTTCACGTCGCGGTGGATGATGCCGCGTTGGTGGGCGTGTTCCAGCGCGTCGGCGAGCTGTGCGGCAATCTCCAACGCCTTGCGCAGCGGCAAGCGGCCCTCACGGTTCAGCCGCTCAAAGAGCGAGCCGCCGTAAATGTACTCCATGACGATATACTCAAAATCTTCTTCGCGGAAGGCGTCAATCAGCTTGACGATGTTGGGATGGTCTAGCTGCTTGAGCGCGTCGCTTTCGCGCTGGAAGCGTAACCAGGCCAGCTCGTTGAGTTCGCGGCTGGTCATCAACTGCTTGACGGCGACCGATTGTTCGGTCTTGAGGTCGGTGGCGCGGTAAACGTAGCTGGTTAGCCCAGGGTGCAGCACTTTTTCCAGCCGGAAGCGTCCGCGCAAGATCGTTTGGTCGTCGTGCAAGTTGAGCATGGGGACACGATGAACGGTGGAGGCGGGGCGGGTTTGGGCGTGCAGAAGCGTGTAGAGCACGCTTTCGTGGATCAAGCTGCGCAGCACACAATTGCCTTGCGCGTCCGGTTTAACCGCGCCTTCTAGCCAGGCGCGCATGATATGGCGCTGAAGCAGCGTAAAGCGCACGGTTTCGCGGTGTTCCAACAGCTTGGTGACCAACGCCAATACATCGGGATCGGCTTGGATGTGTTGCCACATCTTGCGGAAAATGCCGTCGTCGTAAAGGTGACAGCGCGCTGCACGGTCAACGTCGGTGAGCAGCACCGCGCCTTCGGGAATGTCTTGCGCCAGCCCCGCACAAAGTTTATGGGTCAAGTACAGATCGCCTTCGGTCCACTCGTAGATGCGTGCGGGCACGTCAGAGGCCAGTTGACGGCGCTCATTTGCCAGCCATGAGATGAGCTTGGTGAGGTGTTCCAAGTCGGCGTCTGCCAAATACAGCACTTCGGCCACGCGAAAAGGGGAAATAGAAGGGTCTTTGATCAATTCGTCGGGCACAATGCGTCCGGCCAGGACAAAAGCGACATTTTGCAACGCGGGACGCATCCAGCGGTTGACGAACATTTCACGCAGCGTGGCGAAAAACGAGACGGCGACAGCCTCCGGTGCTGTTTCGACCTGGTCGAGCATAACGACGAGCATATGCCCACGCAGCGGGCCGCCCAGCGCGTCGGCGATCTCTTCTTGCAACGCCAGTGCGTGCGGGGCAGGATCGGTAGGGACGGGCCATAATCCTTTGGACTGTAAGGCGATCTGCCGATGAATTTGGCCGATCCAGGCGGCTTCGTCCAGGCCGGCAAGCTGCCCCAATGAAAGGTAGACCGGCACATACAGCGGGGAGTCCGAGAGACGCGCCCATTGGCGCAACAACATGCTGGATTTGCCGCACAGCCGAGGGCCGATCAGCGCGACGTAATCCCGCTTGGCGATGAGGCGTTCGAGGGTTGTGTCGGTGGGGCGCTCCACGTAAAGATGCGCGGCGTGCGGTGGCAGCGGTCCTTGGGTATGAAATTGGCGTGTCGCTTTGCGTTCCTGTTCCGGCATACATTTTGTTCCTGTTGCGTAGAACAACTCCCGCCCGCAACGCCTTGAGTATATCCTGAAGTGAGGGATCGTGCTCAACGGCGCGGCACGTGACGCT
>CAZZNC010000373.1:0-3326 GCA_964655405.1 uncultured Anaerolineaceae bacterium
TCCGGCAACGGAGGTCGTTTCCGCAGCGTCACAGATCGACGCACTGCCCCATGCACGCTTTGGCGGCATTACGACCTTCCCCGCGTTGCTTTTCGACGAGGCCAGCGCTCGGGTCAGCCCAACCCACAATTTGAGTACCCTAGAGCACGCGGTCGAGGCGCTGATGGCCGATGGACGAAGCGATATCGAAGTCAACGCCCCGGGAACAAATTCGAGCGTGCTTTTCGAAGCGTTGGCGGCTGCAGGCGCAACGCAAGTGGAACCGGGACACGCGCTCACCGGCACGACGCCACTGCACGCAGTGCAAGAGCTGCCGGAAGCTCCGGCTATCTTGTACGTTTCGGAAATTTCACATTTTTACGGCGGGAAGGCGTATTGTTTTGGCGGCGGCATGTACATCGATCCGGTTTTCCCCGCCTACGATGTCCACGCGCTGGTCGGCGCAGACCCACAAACGGCGCTCGGACAATCCGTCCGCGCCACGCTGCCGCCGCCCTCCGCGATTGATTACTACGGCATCCTCAGTCCGGAAGAGGGCCAAACTGTGCGGCAAGGGGACACCGTCATTTTTGGTTTTCGTGCTCAAGCGTTCGTGACAAGGGCTTTTGTCGTGCCGGTTTCGGGTATTCGGAGCGGAAATCTGCGCGTCGAAGGCGTTTGGGACGGCGCGGGGCAAGCCCGAGCATGGCCGAATTAACGCCCATTGCCGCCAACCGACCGCACAACGCCCCCCCCGCCGGCCTTTCGCCCGATCAGTTGGCTTCACGCACGCCCAAATCCGGCGCCCCTAACCGAAGCGCCCGTTGATATAGTCTGCCGTGCGCGGGTCGGCGGGGCGGTCGAAGATGCGCGCTGTGGGGCCGAATTCGACCAATTCGCCGGTGTGGTCTTCGCCGGAAAGCATGAAGGCCGTGTAGTCTGAAACACGCACCGCTTGCTGCATGTTGTGCGTCACGATCACCAAGGTATAGTCCCTCCGCAACGCGCGCATCAAATCTTCAATGCGCAGCGTGGCGATGGGGTCCAGCGCAGAGCACGGCTCGTCCATCAGGATAATTTCCGGCTCCACCGCCAACGCCCGCGCAATGCACAAACGTTGCTGTTGCCCGCCGGAAAGCGCCAAGCCGGATTTCTTCAGGTCGTCCTTGACCTCATCCCAAAGCGCCGCTTGGTGCAAGCTGCGTTCTACGATCTCCGCCAGGCGGCTTTTGTCGCGCAAGCCCAAAATGCGCGGGCCATAGGCCACGTTGTCAAAAATGGACTTGGGGAACGGGTTGGGTTTTTGGAAAACCATGCCAATCCGGCGGCGCACTTCCACCGAATCAACGTGCGGCGCGTAGATGTTCTGATCGTGGAAAAGCACCTCGCCGCTGATGCGCGCTTCCGGTATAAGGTCGTTCATGCGGTTCAACGCACGCAACAATGAGCTTTTGCCGCAACCAGAAGGGCCTATCAGCGCGGTGATCTTGTGGCGTTCGACAGGCAAAAAGACATCGCGCACGGCCTGAAAGTCACCGTAAAAAACGGAGAGGTGACGAATTTCTAGCGCGTGGCGGGTGGTGGTGTATGTGGCGGTGTACATCGGTTACGAAAGCCTCCGACTAAAGCGATTGCGCAAAACAACGGCGAATGCGTTCAGCGTCAGCAGCAGCAGCAGCAAAACAACGATGGCCGCCGCTGCCGCGTTGCGGAACTCGGCTTGGGGCAGTGTCGTCCAGCGGTAGATGAGCAAGGGCAGCGCGGTGAAGATGGAAAAGGGGCCGTTGGGGTCTTGGGTGAGATACGTGGCCCCGCCCACCAAAATCAGCGGCGCGGTTTCCCCAATGGCACGGGAGATTGCCAAGATCGTGCCGGTGAGGATGCCGGGGAGCGCATAGGGCAAGACATGGTGCCAAATCGTTTGCCACTGAGTGGCGCCCAGCCCATAGCTGGCCTGGCGCAACGAGTTCGGCACGGCGCGGATGGCTTCTTGCGCGTTGATGACAATCAGCGGCAAGACCAACAGCGCCAGCGTGAAACCCGCCGAAAGCACAGTGCGCCCGTTGGCCGTGTGGAAACCAAACGCCTGCCCGCTGGTCATGTGCTCCAAAAAGCGCACAAAGATCGCCAAACCCAACATGCCGTAAATGATCGAAGGCACACCGGCCAAGTTGTTGATGTTGACCTGGATCACGCGGTTGTACCAGGTATCGGCGGCGTACTCTTCCAAGTAAATCGCCGCGCCCACGCCTATCGGCAACGCAAACAAAATCGTGATGGCAATGAGCATCAGCGAGCCTTTGATCGCCGGACGGATGCCGGTCAGGTCGGGTTTGCGCGGGTCGAGCGGGCGGGTGAGGAAATCTTTGTTGACCCAAGAACGCCAGGTCAATTCGGCTGCGGGATACTGGGCGGCGCACTCGGCTTCCGCCCGGGCGCGTTGCGTCCAAGATTGCCACAGCGTCCAACTGGCGACCACTTCCGGCTGCAAAACTTCGTCAAAGAGCAACGTTTCGAGCTGTGCGCGCGGCAAATTTTCCGCCAGCAAGGCAGCCGCTTGGAGCGCGTCCAGCTTGTTGAAGGGCGTTTCGGCGAGCGCGGCGGGATACGTGTGGCCGCGCAGCACCACGCGCACGGGCTGCGGACTGAGTTCCGCCCATTGGGTTTGGGGCGCTTGGGCCACGTCTTCCAACAAACGCACCCGCAACCGTGCCACGCGCACGTTTTCCGCCAACACAGCGGGCAAAGCGTCCTCCGGCAACGCCTTCAACGGGAGGCCGGTGGGTTCGCCTTCCAAAAGCAAATCAGCCGGTCGCACGTGGTATTGCACGGCCACCAACCCCACTGTTTTGTTGAAGATCGTCCAAAAGAGCACGGCCAACGCCAACAGCGCCAGGCCAATCGCAGCCATGAAGAACCATCGCATCACGGCACCCCGCACCTTGCGCGCGGCCAGGTTGCGCCGCAAACTTTCGCCGGTGGGCAATGCGTTCCCTTGCTGCGCTACGTCCGGCGTCAGCCGCCAAAGCGCACTCAGCGCGGCCACACTGCCCACTACCCCGCTCAGTCCAATCGGCCAGGCGCCAAGGTGCGTTCCACTGGCGGCAAGCGTCGCCAACACCCCGCCGCTCAGCGCCACCAGCCCCCCAACCCACGCGCCGCGTTTGGCGTTGTGCCCTTTGCGCGCCCACACAGAAGCCGAAACCATGCCCCCTTGCGTGGCAATCAGCAAGGTGAGGAAAAGCGATCCGAACAGCGCCAAACGTTGCATAGCTCCCGCCCTATTCGTACACGGCGCGGAAACGCGCCACAAAATGGCGGCCGAGGACGTTCAGCCCCAAGGTCAT
>CAZZNC010000374.1:0-3293 GCA_964655405.1 uncultured Anaerolineaceae bacterium
CACGCGGCTCACTTACACCATTCCGGACAAAGAGCGGGAATTCGACGAGGCGGTTTTGCTTTCGCATTCGCGTTTCATCGCGCCTGCCGACCGCCCATTGCGTTTCTATCGTGAATATTTCCAGGCCCAACGTGAATGTGAGGTGCACAAGGATCGGTTGCGTTGGCATATCTTGTATAAAGGTGTGCTTTTCTACGTCAATCTCGACCATATCATGCTGCCGGAAGTGGAGCATCGCTATATCGAGATCAAAACGCGCACGTGGTCGGCGCGCGATGCAGAGTTCAAGGCCCGTCTGACGGTGGAGATTCTGGGCGACGTGCTGCAAATTCCGCCGGAGAATCGCGTCAGAATGGAATATGTGGAGCTGTGCCAACCGGTGACGGGCGCTCAGTAAGCGACGGGGAGAAACGGTCTACGTGCTGCTGCGGGCGGGGCGTTGCGACGTTCCGCCCGTTGCGTTGGCGCAGCGTGGAATGGGTTACAATAGAAGTGGACGACAAACGAGGTTCGGGGAGGCCGACGGTGGCTGAAGTGGCAACGCAACAAGCAACGACGGCGGCTGAGTTCGAGGCGTGGGCGTTGTTGCCGGAAAACGCCGAGCGACGCTTGGAGCTGGTGGCAGGGGAGGTTGTTTCGGTGGTTTCCAACAACTACGCTTCGGCGGTGGCGGCACGCATTCTCATTCGGTTGGGCGCGTATGTGGAGGCACGGGAGCTCGGCTACATCACCGGCGCGGACGGCGGCTATCGGGTGGGCGAAGATCGCTACATTCCCGATGTGGCGTACATTTCCAAGGGGCGCCAACCGCAGCCCTCCCAAGAAGCGTACAATCCCCAGCCGCCGGACTTGGCTGTCGAGGTGCTTTCCCCTACGGACGATTTGCACGTGTTGCGTCGCAAAGTGACCAACTACCTGGCGGTGGGGGTGACGGTGTGGCTGGTGTTGCCGGAAGAGCGGGCCGTGGAAGTGTACGTTCCAGGGCAGCCGGTGCAGCAACTGGGCGCAAAGGACACGTTGCGCGGCGGGGAATTGCTGCCGGACTTCGATCTGCCGGTCGAGGACATTTTCCCCAAATAGCGCGATTTATCCCGCGTAAACATGGGCGACACGTTCCAAGTGGGCAAGCGGAATATCCCACAAGTCCCACGAGAGCACCAAGCCGTTGACCTCAGCCGAACGCAGCGCGGCGAGGTCGGCGGCGATTTGTTGCGGGTGCAGATGCGTGACGCCTGCCACCTCTACAAGCTCGATGCCCGCCAGCACGACCGAAACGCCCGCTTGCTTGGCGTGCTGAACTTCGGTGCGCAGCGCAGCGGGGGACAATCCCTGCTCACGCAGTGCGCGCCGACTGTTGGGGAGCGGAAGGTCGGCGGCACGGGCCAACAGCTCCAACGCGCGCGCCTCGGTCCACCCCTGCTCACCGCACAGCCAATCGGCCAGCCCTAGCAGCTCAAAGGGAATGCCTGCCGGCCCCAATGTGTGCGCGTAAGACATGATCTTGATCCAGGCACTGTGTTGGCCCAGCGCGGCCAAGTTCTGCCCGACCATGCGCGTTAAGGTGGGTGAAAAGCAGTCCAGGCCCACCGCTTTGTCTTGCTCGGACGCCATCGCCGCGATCCGTTGCACGACGCGCGTCACGCTGCGTTCCCGAAAGTCCAGGAACGCGCGCAGCAAAGCGACCTCCGGTGAGGCGTGGGCTTCGTGTTGACCGAAAAGCGCGGCGACGAATGACGCGACGCCGCTTGGTGTTTGCAACAAACGCAGCACAGCGGCGCGCACCGCTTCCAGCGCCAACCCCTCGCGGGCGGCAGCGCGTTGGCAATGTGTGCAAAAGCAGCCGAATTCCCGTGCAGGGTGCAGCGCAGGGGAATTGTAGCGGATGCGATCCAGGAACACGCCATCATAGCGCCCGTCGTGCAAAATGGCGCGCATGTGCGCGAGCACGGCGTCTTGGGCTTGCGGATGGTTGGGGCACAGGAAGGCGAATTCGGCCACATCGTGGAAACCGGCGCTGCGTTCGCCCGTCAGCCCAACGGTGCGCCACGCTTCGGCGGGTTGGAACTGCCCGTCGCCGGTCAGCACCGGCTGCCAGCGGTACAGCGGCACACCGGCACGCTCACACGCGGCCTTGCAAGCGTCCGTCAACGTGTCCGGCAGTCCCCAGCCGAGCAAAACATGCGTTATCGGCAGCCGCTCGAATGTCTCTTGGAGCTTGGCGCGGGCGGCTTGTGGCGTGATAGCGGCCAGATGGGGGCCGGATTGGAGGTATTGCACGGCCAGCGTGTGCATGGTGGCGCTCTTCTTATTCGCGCGGGTTGTCTAGCCGGAAGCCGTGCCCGCGTACCGTGACGATGTATTGATGGTCGGGGTCTACCTCGGCCAAACGATCCCGCAGGCGGCGCACCAGCGCGTCTATGGCCTGCTCGCTGACGCCCTCGCCGACCACGTCCGGCCACACGGCGGCGACCACCTCATCGCGCGTGCGCACAGCCCCCGCCCCGTCGTAAAGCAGCTCCAAGAGCCGATATTGCGGCAAACTCAGCGGCGGGGCGATCTCCACGCCGTTGACGAAAACGCGCCGCGACGCCTGGTGAATTTGCAGCCGCCCCAACGTGCGCGGCAACTCGCTCCCTTTGATCGGTGCGGTGGCGCCGGAGCCGACGAACGTCATTTTCACCACCAGCGCCAACTGGATTTCGTCCTCGTCGGCCAGCGGCACGGTTTCCCCTTGCACCTGCATCCCGTTGACCCACGTGCCGTTTTTGCTGTGCAAATCCTCCAGGTAGTAGCTGTCCCCTTCGCGGAAGATGCGCACGTGTTCGCGGGAAATTTGGCGCTCCGGCAGCACGATGTCGCACTCGCTGCCGCGCCCGATCAAAATTTCGTTCTCGTGGAGCGTCCAGTTTAGGCCGGCGCGCTCGCCTTCGTGGATGATCAAGACCGGTTTTTCTTTTTCGGATGTCTCAGTCATGGGTCTGCCTCTGCGTGTCTCCCCAACGGGCGCTGATCCCTCTGCGCGCCGCCTTCCACACCCCACCGGACGCGGCGCTGCTAGGAGTATAGCCGCGTTTGGCTTTGGCCTCAAGCGCAGCGAAACGCACGTGCCCTCATCCCCGGCCCTTCTCCCTCAGGGAGAAGGGAGCGAGCGGGGGGCGTGGACGGGGTCTTTCCTCGTGGCGAAGGAGGCGGGGCGTGAGTGCGGGCGGTCTTTTTTCAGTGGAAGAGGGCGAGCGGGGGCCGTGCGGCCTTTCTTCCCTCGCCCTGAGGGAGAGGGAACGAGGGTGAGGGCC
>CAZZNC010000375.1:0-3272 GCA_964655405.1 uncultured Anaerolineaceae bacterium
GAGGTTTACATGGATTGGAACGTTAAGGCGCTGGAAGAAGGAGTCGCCGCCCGTTCACGGCACGCCCGCCCGCGCAAAGCCATTCCGATTTACATCGCACGAGCGCGCGCAGAGATCGGCATGCGCAGCCGCGACTACTACGCCCAAGCCGCCCGCCACCTCACGATTGTTCGGGAGCTTTACAAGGACATCGGAGAAGAGGAAACCTGGGCGAAATGGATCGCCGAGCTGCGGGAAGAGTTCCGACGCCTGCGCGCCTTGCAAGACGAACTAAACAAAGCGGGGTTATAATAGCGTCCATCTGTACGCCTGAGAAGGAGGGCACACCGTGTCCCGTTCGGCCAATGGGCGCGTGGGGTTGTTGATCGTGGTGGCGCTGGTGGTGGCCGCGCTGGTGTTGAGCGTTTCGCTCACGCTGCTGCCGCCGCCCCCGGGCTTCCCCACACCCACCGCCCCGCCCATCCTCGACCGTCCGGAAGGACGGCCCCGTCTGAACCCATAGGAGGCTTATGGACGCGCTATTTATTCTGCTCGCCGGACTGCTCGGCCTGCTGGTCGGCAGCGTGATCAACGCGCTGGCCGACGATTTGCCGCACCACCGCCCGCCACGTTTGCCCCACTACCCCGACGGCACGCCGCGTCCGCCCCGCGCGTGGCTGGGGCTGCTCGCCTTCCTGAGCGGTGCGCGGGCTGCCGAGACTGAGAGCGCGGAGGCTTCGCCCCCACACCCCCAGCAAGGGACGCCGTCCTCTGCACCCCGCCAGAAGGCGCGGCGCGCCTTCTGGCAAGCTGAGTTTTTGTCACGCTTTTTCGGAAAAAGCGTGCAGGGTTCGGGGCAGCGCCCCGAGACCGCCTCAGGCGCGCGCCTTTCCTGGCGGCATCCGCTCGTGGAGTTGGTGACGGGGCTGGCGTTTGCGGGCATGGCCGGGGCGTATGCGGACGCGCCGAATTTGTGGGCTTGGTTCGTGTACGTGGCCGCGCTGATCCTGATCACCGTGATCGACGTAGAACACCGCCTGATCCTCTTCGCGGTGATCGTGCCCGCCGCGCTCTTTGCGCTGCTCGTGGCGGCCATTGCGCCGGAGAACGGGCACACGTTCGGCGATTACGCGCTAGGGGGTGCGGTGGGGTTCGGCGTGTTCTTCGCGCTCTACCTGGGCGGAGAGGTCTACGCCCGCGCGCGCAAGCTCAACGTGGTAGCGTTCGGCTTCGGGGACGTGATGCTGGCGGCGCTCAGCGGCTTGATGCTGGGCTGGCAGGCGTTCATCTTCGCGGCGTTCATCGCGGTGTTTGCGGGCGCGGCGGGCGCGTTGGCGTATGTGCTGGGCAGCTTGGTCGTGCGCCGCCGCTCAAGCTGGCTCAAGCCGCTGCCCTACGGCCCGTATATCGTCTTCGGCACGCTGATCATGCTGCTGGCGCGGGACGAGGTGCGCGCGCTGTTGCAACGCTAGTCTTCCGCGCGCGCGATGATCCCGCTGCCGAGCGTCACCTCGCCGTCGTAGAGCACCGCCGCCTGCCCGGGCGTGATGTCCCGCAGTGGCGCATCGAAGCGCACGCGGAAAGCCGCCCCGCCCCCCAGCAGCGTGACCTGTGCGGGTACGGGCCGCGCGCGGTAGCGGATTTTCACCTCGGCGCGGAAAGGCGCGGCGGGCGGCTCACCGGCGAGCCAGTTGGCCCCCGTCGCCAGCAGCGCACGGCGCCCCAGTTCCTCGCGCGTGCCCACGATCAGGGCGTTACGCGCCGTGTCCAGCTCCAACACGTAGAGCGGACGGGGGGCGCTGATGCCCAGGCCCTTGCGCTGGCCGATGGTGTAGTTCGGCAGCCCCTGGTGCTCACCCAAACGTTGCCCCGTCCGCGTAAGAATCGGCCCCGGGCGCATGGCCTGCGGCGCGTTTTCGCGCAAGAAACGCCGATAGTCCCCGTCCGCCAAAAAACACAAATCCTGGCTGTCGTGCTTACTGGCGACCGGCAAGCCGAACTCAGCGGCCAGGGCGCGCACTTGCGGCTTGGTGTACTCGCCGACGGGGAACATAGCCTGGCGGAGTTGCGCCTGGGTCAACACGCTGAGCACGTAGCTTTGGTCTTTGGCCGCGTCCACGCCGCGCAACAGCCGCGCCGACCCGTCCGCCAGGCGCTGCACGCGCGCGTAATGCCCCGTCGCCAGGAAGTCCGCGCCGAGCGCCCGCGCGTGTTCCAACAAAAAGCCGAAGCGGATGCGCCGGTTGCAGACCAGGCACGGGTTGGGCGTCTGTCCGGCGGCGTAGCCCGCGATGAACGCCTCCACCACCACGCGGCGGAACGGCTCTTGTGCGTCCAGCGCGTAAAAGGGGATGCCAAGCTGCTCGGCGATGCGCCGCGCGTCGCCCATCTGGTCGGGCGTGCAACAACGGTTCGTCCCGCCCGCGCCGCAGTCCTCCGACCACAGCCGCAGCATCATCCCGACCACGTCGTACTCTTGCCGCACCAGCAGCGCCGCCGCAACGGAGCTATCCACCCCGCCGCTCATGGCGATCACCACGCACGGCCTTTCGCCCGCCCCGCTCATAGCGCCTGCAACTGCCGGATGCGCGCCACCACACGGGGCAGCACGTCCAGCACGCGCGCCACGTGCTCGGCGGTGTTGGCGTGCCCCAGCGAAAGCCGCAAGCCCCCGCGCGTCCACTCCGGCCCCAGGCCGAGCGCCTCCAACACAGCGGACGGCTGCTCGTTGCCGGACTTGCACGCGCTGCCCGACGAGGCCGCGATGCCGTGTTGATCCAGGTGCATCAGCAGCAGCGAGCCGGTCACGCCCCGAATGGCAAAGCTGGCGTGGCCGGAAAGGCGGTCGGTGGGGTGGCCGGTCAAGCGGCAGTCCGGCACGCGCTCCAACACACCCGCGATCAGCGCGTCCCGCAGCTCGCGCAGCTTCGCCGTGTAGTCCGCGCGCCGCGCGTCCGCCAACTCCAACGCCCGCGCCGTCCCGACGATCCCCGGGGTGTTGTGCGTGCCCGCACGTCGGTAATCCTCGTGGGAGGCGCCCGTCGTGGGGCTGAGCAGCGGCACGCCTTCCCGCACCACCAGCACGCCCACGCCCTTCGGCCCGTAGAATTTGTGCGACGAAAGCGCGAGCATGTCCACGCCCAACGCGCCCACGTCCAGCGCGTAGTGCGCCGGTGACTGCACCGCGTCCGTGTGGAAGTAGGCGCCGTGCTCGTGCGCGATCTGCGCGTATTGCTCAACGGGGCTGTGCGTGCCGATCTCGTTATTGGCGTGCATCAAGCTCACCAGCGCCA
>CAZZNC010000376.1:0-3269 GCA_964655405.1 uncultured Anaerolineaceae bacterium
CGTCAGATGGCGCGGTTGGAGTTCGAGGGCACGCTCGGGCAAATTCAGAACATCGGCGGGGTGGCCGTGCTGACCGCCAACGTGGGCGACGCCGCGCCGGAGACCTTGCGCGAAATGGCGGACTGGTTCCGCGACCGCGTGGGAACGGGCGTGGTGGTGCTCGGCACGGTGAGCGAAAGCGGCAAGCCGCTGTTGATCGCTGCCGCGACCAAGGATTTGAAGGGAAAGGTCCACGCGGGGCAGATCGTGAAGGAAGCGGCCCGCGTGATCGGCGGCGGTGGCGGCGGGCGGCCCGATATGGCGCAGGCAGGCGGCAAGGACGCGGAAAAGCTCGACGCCGCGCTGCAACGCGCCGGTGAAGTGATCGCGGAGATGTTGCAAGGCAAGTAAGCGGGGCGCGTGTTGCGGGGGCTTCGCCCCCCGCGCCCCCAGCAGGGAGCACGCTCCCTGCACCCACCGCGAGCCGCGCGGCAGCGCACCTCGCGGCCAGAGGGGATGGAGCGGATGCCGTTAGTGAACAAAGCGAAAAACAGGTGCGCATCGCCAGAACGGGCAGGACGACCTCGCGCCGCGCGGCTCTCCCCTCTCCATGAGGGAGAAGGAGCGGGGGTGAGGGCTGCGCAGCACGTCGCGCGCCGCCTTTGGGGGACGTCACGCCGATGACCGCCCCCCCGCAGACCTACACCATCCAACTCGATCCCCACGACGATCCGATCACCGTGCGGGACAAGCTCGCCTTCGTGCACGCGCGGCGGATCGTGTTGCTGTGGCCGACAGCGGGGCGCGTGCTGACCCACAAGCTGGATTTGTTGCTGGTGCAACGCGCAGCCGCGCAACTCGGCGCGCAGATCGCGCTGGTGACCGAAGACGTAGACGTGATCGCCAACGCGCGCGAGCTGCACATATCGGTTTTCCCCGACGAGCAAAATGCGCTCATGGGCCATTGGAAACGCCCACGCCGCAAGGTCTTCACGCCACCACACGACCCCGACGAACAAGCAGCGATTGCCGAGCACGTGGCACGGATGCGCAGCACAGCCCCACCCCGTGCGCGCAGCTTGCGCCGGTTGGGACGCTGGGCGCTGTTTTTCGGGTTGCTGACGGCTTTGGTGGCGGGGTTCGTGCTGATCGCGCCCAGCGCCACCGTCACCGTGACGCCTGCCAGCCGCCAAGTGTTCCAGACCGTGACCATTGTGGCCGACCCGTCGCTGCGCGATATTGACATCGAAAATTACCGAATGCCCGCCACCGTGATCACGTTGCAAGCTACCGCGCGCGTGACGGTGGAAGCAACCGGCACAGAGAAAGCGGGCGCATCGCTGGCGCAAGGGCTGGTCACCTTCCGCAACACAACCGACCAACCGGTGCTGATTCCGCGTGGAGCAGTGGTCACCACCAGCGACATGGTTCCGATTCGCTTTGCCACCATGATCGAGACAACGCTGCCCGCCGGTGACGCCGCCACAATTGACGTGCCGGTGCAGGCGTTGCCGGAAGACGCGGGGCCGCAAGGCAACGTGCCCCCCGGAGCGATCAACCGCGTGGAAGGCAATTTGGCGTACACCGTGACCGTGCACAACGCCAATGCCACTTATGGCGGCGCGATCCAAGAGCGCAAAACGGTTACCGAAGACGACCACGCGCGTTTGCTGGAACTGGCGCGGCAGCAAGTGCTGCAAAATGCGCAGGATGTGCTGCTGCACCAGATCAGCGGCGAGCAATTCTTGGTGCCCGGGTCGGTGAGCATTGTGGAAGAACGGCCTGAGTGGACGATCTACAACGCGATTGTGGGCGACCTGGCCGAAAGCGTCAGCCTGGATATGCGCGCGGTGGTGCAAGCGGTGGTCGTAGACGAACGGCAAGCGCGGCAGGTGGCCTATGCAGGCATCGCGCCTTTCATCGAGCCGGGGATGGAGGTTTCGCCGGAAACGCTCAGCTTTACGCGCGGGGACATCGTGCAAATCGAGCCGAGCGGGCGCGTCACGTTCCTGATGCACGTGCGCGGGCATGTGGCGGTGGCAATTGACGCGGAGGCTGTACGGCAAGAAGTGACGGGGGTGCGGGTCAGCGTGGCGCGGCGGCGTCTGGAAACGCACTTTCTGCTCGATCCTGCTCAGCCGCCACGTATTCATACGTGGCCCGCGTGGTTCAACCGGCTGCCGTTCTTGCCGGTGCGCATCACCGTATACGTGGAACGTCCGCAATGAGTGATTTTCCCGGGCGCTTGCTGGGCATTGACCACGGGCTGCGCGTGATCGGTGTGGCCGTGTGCGACCCGACCGGCACGCTGGCGCGTCCCTTGCGCGTGTTGGTGCGCGCTTCCAAACAGGAGGATTTCGCGCGCCTTGACGCGATGATCACCGAGCACGAGGCGGTCGGATGTGTGGTCGGGCTGCCGACCTCGCCGCCGCAGGTGCAAGGGTACACGCAAGCGGATCGGGTGCGGCTGTGGGCGTCGCGGCTGGCGGCGGCGGTGCGCGTGCCGGTGTATTTGTGGGATGAGCGCTACTCGACGCAAGATGCCGCCGAGCTGCTGTACGAAGCAGGCCGCCCGCTCCCGCAACGTAAGGACGCGGTGGCCGCTGCGGTGATTTTGCAATCGTTCCTGGAAGCGATGCGGGAGGGCCTCCCCTGGCCGGAGCCGGTGCGCGTGGCAAAGGAGGAGTGAGCTTCTGCTTGATCTTCACTACCTATCTTTGCATCTCGTCCTCCGAGATCACGGGAATATGCGTATAGGCTACTGCTTGACTTTCACCACCCCGCCCTACGGCGCGCGCCGTAGGGCAAGGCAAAGTTTTTGCCGCCCTTTTTGGGAAAAAGGGCGCGGGGTTTGGGGCAACGCCCCGAGATCTACCGCAAGCGCTCCGCCGGCCCTTCCACGAACGCCCCGTAGCGGCGGAAGCCCAGTTTTTCATACACGCGCACGGCAGGCGCGTTTTCGCGGCGCACGTTGAGCACGATCCAACGCATCCCCTCGCGCAACGCCTGACGCACCACCGCCGCTGTGCACGCCGTCGCGTAGCCGTGCCCGCGCGCGTCCGGTCGCGTGAAGACGTTGCCAATGGCCGTCACGCCCTCCGTGCGCGCCCACACGTGCGTACCGGCCACCGCGAGCAGCTCCTCGCCGCGCCACACGCCGAAAAACGCGCCGCGCGCGATCTGGCTGGGCGTGAAGGCGACGATCTCTTCGCCCGGGTCGGCAGCCTGGCGGAAAAGCGCGGCCAGCGCGTCCACGTGTTCGCGCAGCACGCGCCGCACCCCGTCCAGCG
>CAZZNC010000377.1:0-3268 GCA_964655405.1 uncultured Anaerolineaceae bacterium
TGACCGGCGCGACCGCTTCCACACCGCCGGTGACCTTTACCGCGTGGACGGTCGCCCGCTCAATCGCGGCGTGTGGGAACGCGACCAGGGGCAATACGACCGTGAAGAGTACGTTTTCAGCGCCTGCGGCGGCTCGGCGGCCTACCGGCGCGCCATGCTGGACGCGATCGGCTTGCTGGACGACGACTTTTTCTTTTCCTGTGAGGACGTGGACTTGGGTTGGCGCGCCCAACTGGCGGGCTACCGCTGCCTTTACACGCCTCGCGCGGTGGTGTACCATCGCCTGGCCGCCACAGGCGGCGGCATCACGGCCAGCTACTACGACGGGCGCAACACGATCTGGATACTGGTCAAGGACTATCCGGCGGCGCTGTGGCGCAAACACGCGCTGAAGATCGTGCGCGCGCAGTTGGGGCTGGCCTGGGAGGCGCTGCGCGCGTGGCGTGGCGCAGCGGCGCGGGCGCGTTTGCGCGGCATGGTCGCCGGTCTGCTCGGCGTGCCGAAGACGTTGCGCAAGCGCCGCGCTGTGCAGCGTGCCCGCCGCGTGCCGATCGCGTATTTGGAAACCGTCCTGACGCCCCTGCCGGAGCGCCGTACCACACGCAAAGAGTGAACCATCGTGAGCGATCCGAACACCCGCCAACCGTTCCTTTCCATCGTGATACCGGCCTATAACGAGGAGGCGCGCCTGCCGGAAAGTCTGCGCGCCATCACGGACTTTGTGGCACAAAAAGACTATCCGGTCGAGGTGCTGATTGTGGACAACAACAGCACCGACCGCACCGCTGCGATCATCGCGGAGTTTGCCGCTGAGTTCCCGTATATACGCGGGCTGGCCGAGCACACGCAGGGCAAAGGCGCCGCCGTGCGCACAGGCATATTGGCCGCGCGCGGCGCGTACCGCTTCATTTGCGACGCCGACCTTTCCATGCCCATCGAGGAAGTGGACAAATTTCTGCCGCCACAATTGGACGATTTCGACATCACCATTGCCTCGCGAGAGATCGCGGGCGCGGTGCGCTACGACGAACCCTGGTATCGCCACCTGATGGGGCGCGTCTTTAACTTGATCGTGCGCCTTTTTGCCGTGCCCGGGCTGCAAGACACGCAATGTGGCTTCAAGATGTTTCGCGCGGAGGTGGCCGAAGACCTCTTCCCGCTGCAAACGATGGACGGTTGGAGCTTTGACGTGGAAATCCTCTACGCGGCGCGGCAACGCGGTTGGCGCATCGTGGAAGTGCCCATCCACTGGTACTACAAGGCCAACACGCGCATCAGCCCGCTACGGGACTCGCTGGATATGTTCGTAGAAGTGCTGAAAATCCGCCGCAACGGACGCCGGGGGCTTTACGCGCGCAAACCATGAAGGGCCAAGCCGATCTGCGCTACGAATACACATTGTGGGCGCGCGGCTACCGTGCGGTGGCCGGTTTGGACGAGGCTGGACGCGGCGCGTGGGCGGGGCCGGTGGTGGCCGGTGCGGTGATCTTGCCCGTCGGGCGCTTTGACCTGGCGCGCGCGCTGAGCGGCGTCAACGATTCCAAGCAGCTCACACCCGCCCAGCGTGAGGCGGTGGTGGCGCGCATCTTGCGCGTGGCGGTGGCGGCGGGCGTGGGGCAGGCCAGCCACGCCGAAATTGACGCGCTGGGCATCGTGCCCGCTACGCGCCTGGCGATGCGGCGCGCGCTGGAGGCGTTGCCCACCGTGCCGGACGCGCTGCTGACCGACGCGATGGCCTTGCCGGAGGTACGTTTGCCGACCCGAAAGCTGATCCGAGGCGACCAACGTGCGCTCAGCGTGGCGGCGGCGAGCATCCTGGCGAAGGTGGCGCGCGACCGCCTGATGGACGATCTGGACGCGGTCTATCCCGAATACGGTTTCGGCGAGCATAAGGGCTACGGGACGGCCTTGCACCGCGACCTTTTGCGCACGTTCGGCGTTTCGCCAGTGCACCGACGCACGTTCGCGCCGGTGCGTGCGTTTTTGGAGAGGGAGGACGCCCCGTGAAGCTGGCCCTGGTGCATGACTGGTTGAACCAGCGCGGCGGCGCGGAAGACGTACTGGAGCATTTGGTGAGCATGTACGCGGGCGCGCCGGTTTACACCAGCATGTACGCGCCCGACCTGATGCCGCCCGCTTATCGCGCGTGGCCCATCCGCACGGCGTGGATGGATAAACTCCCGGGCATCCACGCCCACCACCAGCGCTATTTGCCGCTCTATCCGCTCGCCTGGTCGCGGTTGGACCTTTCCGCCTATGACGTGGTGCTGAGCAACAAGAGCGGCTTTTGTCACGGCGTGCGCACGGGCGCCGAGACGCTGCACATCTGCTATTGCCTGACGCCCACGCGCTACATCTGGGAACTGGAGCACTACCTGGCGCGGGAGCGCTTCAGCGCGGCGGTGCGCCTGGCGGCGCGCGCGGTGGCGCGGCTCTACCGCCGTTGGGACTACGCCGCCGCGCAGCGTGTAGACCGCTTCATCGCCATCAGCACCGAGGTACAGCGCCGCATCCGCCGCTATTACGACCGCGACGCGGTGATCATCTACCCGCCGGTGGAGGTGGCCGAGCGCTTCACGCCCGCCGAGCATGTGGACGACTATTTCCTGGTCGTTTCGCGCCTTGTACCCTACAAGCGCATTGACCTGGCCGTGCAGGCCTGCACACGCTTGGGGTTGCCGCTGCTGGTGGCCGGTTCGGGACGCGACCGCGCGCGCTTGGAGGCACTGGCCGGCCCGACCGTGCAGTTTCTCGGCTACGTGCCGGACGCGGACTTGCCCGATCTTTTCGCACGGGCGCGCGCCTTCATCTTCCCTGGGTTGGAGGATTTCGGCATTACCCCCGTGCAAGCCCAGGCCGCCGGTCGTCCGGTGATTGCGTACAAGGGCGGCGGCGCGCTGGATACGGTGGTCGAGGGCAAAACCGGCGCGTTTTTCGCCGAGCAAACGGTCGAGGCGCTGATGGCCGTGTTGCAGACGTTCGACCCCGCCGACTACGACTCGCAGGCGATCCGCGCGCACGCCATGCAGTTTGACGCGGCGCATTTCCGTCGCACGCTGGGCGACTATGTGGCGCGCGCCTGGGAGCAGTTCCGCACGGCGCGCGGGTAGGTGGCGCTGAGGGCGGGGGCGTTGCCCCCGCGCCCCCAGCAGGGGCGATCCGCCCCTGCACCTCCCGCGAGCCGCGCTGACGCGCGCCTCGCGGCGCTGATGCTCGCCGGCTCGAGTGAGCGTTTGCGGTGATCGCGCATTGGGCGCGCCCCCGGGCC
>CAZZNC010000378.1:0-3268 GCA_964655405.1 uncultured Anaerolineaceae bacterium
CTTTACACCCATTGGCAGAAGTATTTGGGTTTCCAACCGACAACCTGTCACCCCGTGCGCAGCGGTATCGCAACAACCGGCTATGCTCGTACAACAACAAAGTTCCATCCTGCACCAAAGACAAAGCCAATGCGCCGCTAGGCGTGTGCAGCATCTATCATAGAGACACTGTCGCAATTACTTGTCCTGTGCGTTTCCGTCAAGACTGGTTAATCGCCGAGGACACGGCTAAGTTTTTCTTTTCGGAACACGCACAATGGACATCTCTTACCGAAGTGCGCATCAATGACGCGCACGGGAAAAGCGCCGGAAATATCGACGTAGTCTTGGTTTCTTATGACAAAATGGGGCATGTCACCGACTTCGGCTCGTTGGAAATTCAAGCTGTTTATGTATCGGGCAACGTGCGCCGCCCCTTTGAGTTTTACATGGAAGCGCCCGCCACGATCACAACGCCACAACCCGGCCCAATGCCCGAATTTGTCGAGTTGTTGCAAAGTAAACTGGACGAGAAATTGGAAAATCCGCCCGACGCCCCGACGTTAGCCGACTTGTTGTGAGCTGAGGAGCAAAATGTCCCAGTTACCCCTATGGCCTATGCACGACACACAGCATATCGTCAATGTTGCGTCGGTCAAACACCTTAGCCCATTCCGCTATCCTGGCGGCAAAACATGGTTCGTGCCACGCATCCGGCAATGGTTGCTAAGCGCACCCAAACGCCCGCCGCTTTTTGTCGAGCCATTTGCCGGAGGCGCTATTGTAGGGCTAACCGTTGCAGCAGAACAAATGGCCGACCATGTGCTCCTGGCAGAAATCGACGCACAGATCGCCTCAGTGTGGCAAACCGTGCTCGGAGACGATGCAGAATGGCTCTGTGAGCAAATTCTCACTTTCGATCTCACGGCGGAAAACGTCGAACGCGCGTTGGAGCAGCAAGCGAGCACAAGACGAGAGCGCGCTTTCCAAACTATATTGCGTAATCGGGTCAATCGCGGCGGCATCCTCGCCCCAGGAGCGGGGTGCCTCAAATACGGGGAAAACGGCAAGGGCATCCGCTCGCGTTGGTACCCCGAAACGCTTTGCAAACGTATCCACTACATTCACCATAGGCTGCAAAACCGCATCACGTTTGTGCACGGGGACGGTCTGCAGATACTGCGAGAATATGCCGAGAACCCCCGCGCTTACTTTTTCCTTGATCCGCCGTATACGGCACCGGGGAAAAAAGCAGGGGCGCGTTTGTACACACATCATAGCTTGGACCACGCTCAACTTTTTGAGCTAGCAGAGCGCGTGCGAGGAGATTTCGTCATGACTTACGACAACAGCACACATACGCGCCACATGGCTTCTGCGCATGGGTTCGCCTGCGCACCCGTAGCGATGAAAAATACCCATCACGCTAAAATGACCGAGCTAGTGATCAGCAAATGCCTGGATTGGTTGCTCGGATAGCAACACTCTGGCACCAAATGCCGATAATTTTTGAGACACAAACCGACCATGCAACGCACAGAACACGTCAGCACATCTCCTCATACTCTGGAACCGAGACCCTGGCGCAACCAACGCCAGTGGGCCGCCACGCTCGCCGTGATCGGTGTGGTTGGGCTGATTATCGCCGCGCTGTACCTGATCCAGACCGCCACCACTACGATCACCGCACGTGAGCTGCTGGAAATGGACGCTCACCGCCAACAGTTGGAGCGCGACAATGACCAGCTCCACGCCGAGATCGCCGATCTGCGCAGTTTGCCGCGCGTGATGACACGTGCCGCCGAACTGGGCTTCCGAGAAGCGCGCGAAGACGAAATTCAGTATATCATTGTAGAGGGCTACCGCTACGACCGCGCGCGCATCACACCCACCCCCACGGCCAACCCAACCAGCCCCGCCGCCGTCTACGACGAAACGCTGAGCGGCTGGTTGCGCCAACAGTGGGACAGCCTCAAACGCCAATGGGAACAGTGGCGTAACGGGTAGCGCACAGGGGAGGTGCGTTCTGAGCAGCAAGACGTTTTCCGCCGACGAGGTTCTTTCCGGTCGCTTGCGCTTGATGAGCGTGGTGATGTTGGCCGTTGCCAGCATTTTGATTGTGCGGCTGCTCTCGTTCCAATTCTACCTGGACGCCGACACCCAACGTGTTCTAGAACGCAACCGCGAAAGCCGCTTGTATCAGACGGTGGAAGTGCAACCCAATCGCGGGCAGATTTACGACCGCAACGGCTATTTGCTGGCGACCAATTCTTACGATTACCGTGTGGGCATCAGCCCAAACGCCGTCATAGACCGGCAAGCCGTCGCAGAAGAGCTGGCCCCTCTGGTCGGCATGACCGAAGACGAGCTTTACCGCGCGCTGCAACCCGACAAAAATGGCATCCTGCCCCATTACGTGCTGCTGGCCCCGCGCGTGGATTTCGCCACCGGTCAGCAAATTATGAACTTGGAAATCGACGGGATCGTCATGGAAACGCTGCCCAAGCGTGTCTATCCACAAGGGGCACTCACCGCGCAAATTGTGGGACTTTACGCAGGCGCGGACAACGCGCGCACCGGTCGCGGCTATTACGGCGTAGAAGGCTTTTACGATGCGTTGCTGGCCGGTCAGTCTCGCCGTATGACGCTAAGCGTTGTGCCGGTGGTGGAAGAAACCAACCCCCTGCACGTGCGGAATGGCATCAGCTTGGTTTTGACCATTGACCGCGATCTGCAATACTTGGCCCAACAAGTGCTCGACGAAGCCATCGCGGAAAACCAAGCCACCGGCGGCACCATCATCATCATGAACCCGCACAACGGCGAAATTCTCGCCATGGTCAACCATCCAGCCTTCGATCCGGACAATCTGACGCCGGACACGCTCGAACTAGCGCGCAATCCGGCCATCAGCGACGTTTACGAACCCGGGTCGATCTTCAAGGTGCTGACCATGGCGGTTGCACTGGACGCCGGCACACACGATTTGAGCTGGTCGTATTACGACCCCGGGTGTTTTGAGGCGGGCGGCGTGAATATTTGCAACTGGGACAGACGCTCGCACGGCAACCCGGACTTTGCGCGCGTGTTCATCGACTCGCTGAACACCGGCACAGCCACCATCTTCAAAGAGGTTGGCCCGTACACCGTTTATCCCAAGTTACGCGAATTTGGCATCGGCAGCCCAACAGGCGTAGATTTGGAAGGGGAAGCCTCCGGCATCTTGGTGGAGCCAGGGGACCCGAATTGGAGCGAGGCGCAGTTTCTCAACACCAGCTACGGGCAAGGG
>CAZZNC010000379.1:0-3264 GCA_964655405.1 uncultured Anaerolineaceae bacterium
GTTTCTTGCCGTGAGCAGGTGGCACACGGCACAGGACGGCAAGCGCTGCATCCGGTCGAGTTTTTGGCCTCTAGATTGCGCGATTGAGGGAATACAATGATTTTCACGGGAACGCTGGTTCTGCAAACCCAGGGTTATGGGCAGGTGGTGGACATCACAACCCAGGTGGCGGACATCGTGAGGGAAAGCGGCTTGAGCGGTGGGCTGGTGACCGTGTTTTGCCCCAGTGCTACCAGCGCAGTGACCACCATCGAGTTCGAAGCGGGCGCGGTGCGGGACTTTCAGCGCCTTTTCGACGAGATCGTGCCGCCCAACCGCGAATACATGCACAATCGTCGCTGGGGGGATGGCAATGGACACAGTCACGTTCGCGCCGCGTTGCTCGGCCCCTCCTTGACCGTGCCCTTTGTGGACGGGCGCATGACTTTGGGCACGTGGCAGCAGATTGTCTATGTGGACTTCGACAATCGGCCACGCGACCGCCGTTTGGTCGTGCACGTGCTCGGTGAAAAATGAGCGTCTGCTGCAACGATGCACGAGAACGTCGTATGAGCGAAAGACGGTGCCACTTTGAGGTGGGCGGATGAGCGACTTTGATCCTTTGGCCGTGTTGGGACAGATCAACGCGCAACTTGCCGTGGCTACGGATGTGCACGCGGCGTTGCGGCAGGTGCTGAGCATCTTGGAAAATTGGTTTGCCTGTGCCCAGATCGGACTGTGGCGCTTGGAGGAAACCGGTCGGACGCTGTGTTTGGTGGCGACGGTGAACGACGACGACAATTTACCGGAGCATGTTTCACCTTCCACAGGATTGCTGGGCGCAGCGTTCACACGGGGCGAATTGGTCGTATTGCAGGATGAGGCGGGCGCCCTGGACGACACGCTTTGTCGGGAGGCGGGTTTCCAAGCGGCGTTGGCTGTGCCGGTGTGGTGGCAAGGGCGCGCTGTCGGCGTGCTGGCGTTTTTTGACTATGCTTCGCGGGAATGCTCGGCGCCGGAAACGCGCGTTGTGGGGTTGGTGGCGGGTTACATTGGGGCCATGCTCAGCGCAGAGACGCTTACCAAAGATTTGGCCTGCGAGCGGGAACGTTGGCGCCGTTTGCAGCACACAGTCCGCAGCATTCTCACTTCCACAGACCTTGAGGCAAATTTGCAAGAGGCGGTGCAGGCTGCCCGAACGATGGGGTGGGGCAAGGTGACGTTGGCGCTTTTCGATGCCAAAGGGACGGTGGATCGGATTTTTGCGGCGGGCGTTTCTGACGAAGATTTGGCGCAATGTCCTACCTATTTGGTGCCGGCGGCAGTGTGGGCACAAATGGAGAGCGGCGCTCTTGAGTGGGCCTATCGGCAAGGGCTATATTGCGTTTGGCCTTCTGAGCCGGACAGTCTCCTTTGGCAACCGGACGACCTCGTCTTTGCGGTTTTGCGCGTGGGGGGAGACAAAGTGATCGGCGTGTTGCGGCTGGACGCGCCTTCCGGCGGGTTACGTCCGGCGCCCGAAGCGTTGCGCCCCATTGATATTTTGGCAACCCAGATCGCCTATTGGGTGGAAAACGCGCGCTTGTTGCAGCAAGTTTCGCAATCGGCGGAGGTGTTGGGGCGGCAAGTCGAAGAACTTTCGATGATGCACCGCGCGGATCGAGAGTTGAGCACGCACCTTGACGTCGAGCGTGTGATGACCTTGACGATGGATTGGGCATTGCGTCGCACGGGAGCGGATACAGGGCTGTTGATGCTTGTCACAGACGACGGGCGCGGTTTGACCCCTTCGGTGACGATGGGGCATATTGACTACGATATTTTTCCCTACGACGTACAAAATCCCTTCCCGATTGAACAAGGCATCATGGGGCGGGCAGCGCGTACCGGACAAACGCAATGGGTGCGGGATGTTCACAGTGACCGCGACTATATCCCCTTTATCCCGGGCGCACACGCATTTCTTTCTGTGCCTCTGGCGATGCGCGGGGAGGTGTTGGGGGTCTTGGCGCTGGCTTCTGCGCGGCTCGATGCTTTCGATGAGCCGGACGTGCATTTTTTGGAGCGTTTGGGGCAACGGGCGGCGGTGGCTTTGGATAATGCCCGTTTGTTCCGCCGCGTAGAGCAGATGGCAAACGACATGGCGACGCTTTACTTTGCCACCCAAGCGATCACGTCCACGTTGGAGCGCGACGCTATGTTGCAACGCATTGCCGAAGCGATGACCGTTGCTTTGGAATGTTCCAGCGCTGTCATTTTTGACTATCAGCCCCCCGTAGACGACGTGCAGGTTTTGACGATCTACCGTATAGAAGACGCGCAGGAAGCCCATGAGCGACTGCCGGAAGTGCAAAAGACGCTGTCCGTCCGCACATTCCCCGCATTGCAAACTGTGATCGAACAGCAATCGCCGATGGTGCTGCGCGTGGCCGACCCTTCCACTTCGCAACTCGACCGCCAACACATGCTCGAAGATCACATCCACACCATGATTTTCGTGCCCCTGGTGACCCAAGAGGAATTGTTGGGCGTGGCCGTGGTGATCGAAGGACGGCACGACCGCGTTTTTTCGACCAGCGAAATTTCCAAGGCCGAAACCCTTGCCAGCCAAGCCGCCGTCGCGCTTCGCCAATCCATGCTGTACAGTGAGGTGCTGGAACTGGAGCGGCTCAAGTCGGAAATGATCCGCATGGCCTCGCATGACTTGCGCAACCCGCTCAACAACGTGATGGGGTATATCGAGCTGTTGGCTTACAGCTTGTCTCCGGACGGCCCCACGCCCGACCAAGAGCAATACTTGGAAAGTTTGCGGCGCAGCACAGAGACGATGAAGTCATTGTTGGAAGACTTGCTCACGCTGGAACGCATTGAAAGCGAACGCGAACAAGGATGGACGACGTTCGACTTGGCGGGTTTGGTGAAGGAAGTTGTGGAGGAACACCACTCTAGCGCGGAACTGAAGCAGCAGGCGCTGACATTCGAGTGTGCGCAGGGACTGCCGTCGGTGCGCGGGAGCGTGACGCAGATTCGCCAGGCCATCGCCAATTTGGTGGGCAACGCGATCAAATACACACCGGAAAATGGCGAGATTCGCGTCACACTTTTCTCTGACGGCGAGCGCTTGTCGTTGGAGGTGGCAGACAACGGCTATGGTATTTCCGAAGAGCGACAAGCGCGCATTTTCGAGCGCTTTTACCGCGCTCGTGAGCCGGGCACCGACCACATCGGCGGCACCGGTTTGGGCTTGAGCCTGGTCAAAACGGTGATCGAACGGCACGGGGGACA
>CAZZNC010000380.1:0-3244 GCA_964655405.1 uncultured Anaerolineaceae bacterium
TGTGCCGCTGTTGGCGCCGGTCGTCGAACACTTTGCCGCGCATCCCGCCGCCGAGGTGGACGACGCGCTGAGTTGGTGTCGCGCGTACATCACCACGCGCACCACTACGCCAGAGGCTTGACCTCGAACGCCAGCGGCTGATAGGGCACGTCCGCCAGGGCGCGCTGCAAATCCGCGTCGCTGCTAAAAGGGCCGCCGACCACGCGCCGCGCGTCCACCCACAGCGTCAACGATGCATCCAGGGGGTACGGGTCCAGCAGCAAGGCGCGCTGTCCGGCGCCGGCCAAACGCAATGTGACGGTCGTTTCGCCCAAAGGCACATCGTCGAGCATCTCTTCCAGCACGCGCCCCCAACACAACACCAGCGAAAGATAGTCCCACACCTGCAAAAGCCTCAAATTGCGCGCCAACATTTCCGGTTGCACAGCAGGGCCGTAATGGGGATGGTCGCGCAGCGCCGCAATCAGTTCTTCTTGCCAGGGACGCCACTTGCCCAAAAACGCTTCGATCTCAGCCTGGCGGGCCGTGGTCACTGCCGGCAAGCCATGCAAGCGCCGTTCATAAAGCGCCGCACTGTGCAAAGAGGTCAGCAGCCCCGCGTAACGATCTTGCGCAAACATCGCCCAGATGCTGCGTTCCCAGATCGTGAAATGCTCTTCGGCGTCCATTTCCAAAAACGAGCGCGGCCAACCGTCCGCATTGGCGCGGGGCTGTTGTTCGAATTCCACCCAGCCCGCGTCATGGTTCAGCGCTGCCAAAATCAGCGCCTCGCGGGGCGCAAAGTCCGCTTGCCAATGCTCGGCCAACTGCCCCGCCAAGCGCGTATGGGCCGTCTGATGAATGATCCAAACAGCCTCGGGTTCTTCGCGTCGAATCATTGTTACGGCGTCTCCTCATTGTGCGTCGCGCCGGTCAACGGTTACAGATCGCCGTGTGCACGATACCAATCCAGCGTGTCGCGGATGCTTTGGCGAATGGAGATACGCGGTTCGCCCAGCTCACGCCAGGCTTTGTGACAGTCAAAAAACATCATGCGCGTACTCAGGCGCAACTGGTTGCCTTCCATCGGCACAGACACGCCCGCACCGCGCAGAGCGTCCACGCCGTAAGCCAACAACTGCACCCCTCCCGCACCCAGCACCACCGGTTGCAAACAGCGCCCGACTTCGGCAGCGATCAAGCGCAGCCATGCCTTGTGCGTCAAGTCCACCGTCCCCAATAGATACCGCTCGCCGGTGCGTCCGCGTGTAGCGGCGGCCAAGTGCGCAGCAGCCACGTCACGCACATCGATCAGCGTCACGCCGCCAGGGGGCACGGTCGGGGGCACACGCCCGCGCGCCACCTCCAAGATCACACTGCTGGAAATTTGGTTGAGATCGCCCGGGCCGGTGATCACGGTGGGGTTGAGGATCACACAGTCCAGCCCCCGCCGGATCGCGCGGTAGACTTCCGCTTCGGCCAGAAACTTGCTGTGACCGTAAGGGGTCAGGCGTGGATCGTAATTGAAACGCACGCTTTCGTTGACGGGGCACAGATCGTCGCGGTAGCCCATGGCAGCAGCGCTGCTGGTCACGACCACGCGCTGCACGCCTGCATCCTGTGCCGCTTGGAGCACATTGCGCGTGCCGTCCACGTTGACGCGATAGATACGTGCGAGGTCATTGCGCCAATAGGCCGCCACCGCCGCCACATGAAAAACCCAATCCACGCCATCCATCGCCGCCAGCAGCGAATCGTAGTCCAAGACATCGCCGATGTGGTGCTCACAAACCACGTCCGCAACAGCGTCCAAACGGCTGGTGCTGCGGCGCAAGATGCGCACCTGATAGCCCGCTTCCACCAACGCGCGCGCCACGTGTGCGCCGACAAAACCCGTCCCACCCGTGACCAGAGCTGTGATCATGCTATCCTCCGCGTTTGCGTGCCGTACACCCGTCGCCAAGTATAGCGCGTCCGCAACACAGCGCGCGAATTTGCATACAGGGTCAGCTCAGGAATGATGAGGAACACGGATCAGGATGCAGGCGGCGTAAAACCATGCTGTCCGTAAAGGGGCACAAACACCACCGCGATCAAATCTTCGACAGCCCAGCGGGCGCCGTGCCGCCGCACACGCCGCAGCACCTGTTGCCGACGGTCACCGGTGGGCAACACCAAGCGCCCATCTTCGGCAAGTTGCTCTCGCAACGGCGCGGGGATGGCCGGTGCTGCCGCTGTGACAAGGATAGCCTCATACGGCGCGAATTCCGGCAGCCCTTGCGTGCCGTCGCCGACGTGCAAATCCACGTTGTGGTAACCCCGCCGCGCCAACACCGCACGGGCGCGTTCGGCCAGCTCAGGACGCCGTTCCAGGGAATGAACATGGCGCGCCACTTCGCATAGGATCGCGGTTTGGTAACCCGACCCTGTGCCGATCTCCAGCACCACATCTTCGGGGCGCATCATCAGCGCCTGCGTCATATAGGCCACGATGTATGGCTGCGAAATCGTTTGCCCGCCGCCGATGGGCAACGGCCCATCCTCGTAGGCACGGTCGCGCAGCTCCGAAGGCACGAACTCGTGGCGCGGCACACGGCGCATAGCCGCCAGCACACGCGGATCGCTGATGCCGCGAGCAATCAATTGTTCGCGCACCATGCGTTCTCGCAACACGTCGTATGTGCATTGGGCAGCCATGTAGGGACATCCTCTCTTGCCTCTATGATACACGACTGGCACACAACGAAACAACGGCGTGCGCACACAACGTCCCGAAAAATGCAGCTATAATGGAGCGCACGTCGCATCCGTACAAATGCAAAGGAGCAACGCATGGCACGAGTAGGCTATATCGGCTTGGGACTGATGGGATCAGGCATGGCACGGAACTTGTTGCGTGCAGGGCATACATTGATCGTGCACAATCGCAGCCGCGCAATCGTGGAACAATTCGCCCGCGAGGGCGCAACGCCTGCTCATTCCCCGCGTGAAGTGGCCGCCCAAAGCGATTTCGTCTTCACCAATCTGCCGGACTCTCCGGACGTGGAACACGTCGTGTTAGGTCCGGAAGGGGTCATCGAAGGAGCGCACGAGGGGCTGATTTACATAGACAACAGCACCATCAAGCCGGAAACCGCCCGCAAAATCGCTGCGGCACTGGCGGAGGTTGGCGCCCCCGCGCTCGATGCACCGGTCAGCGGTGGAGACATCGGCGCACGCGAGGGCACGTTGAGCATCATGGTCGGCGGCCCTCGTGACGCTTTCG
>CAZZNC010000381.1:0-3221 GCA_964655405.1 uncultured Anaerolineaceae bacterium
ACGAGCGGCGTCACGCAGGCGCGCGCGCTGGGCATGACGCGCGTGGCGTGCGCTTCCACCGGCAACACGTCCGCCTCGATGGCCGCCTACGCTTCGATGGCGGGCATGGAGGGCATCGTTTTCTTCCAAAACAAGCAAATCGCGCTGGGCAAGCTCTCCCAAGCCATTGCCTACGGCGCGACGTGCGTGCAGATCAACGCGGACTTCGACCGCAACATGGAGCTGGTGCGCCAAGTGGCCGAGCGGCTGGGCATTTACGTCTTGAACTCGGTCAACCCGTTTCGGCTGGAAGGGCAAAAGGCGATCATCTTCGAGACGCTGCAACAACTGCGCTGGCAGGTGCCAGACTGGATCGTCTGCCCGGGCGGGAACCTGGGCAACAGCTCGGCTTTTGGCAAGGCGCTGCACGAGCTGCACGCGCTGGGGCTGATCGACCGGCTGCCGCGCGTGGCGATTGTGCAAGCGGAGGGGGCCAACCCGCTTTGCCGCGCCTACCAAAACGGCTTTGCGCACTTCGAGCGCGTCAAGGCCCAGACCGTCGCCACCGCCATCAAGATCGGCAATCCGGTCAACTACGCCAAAGCCGTGCGCACGTTGGAGTGGACAAACGGCGTGGTGGAGCAGGTCAGCGACCAGGCGATCATGGACGCCAAAGCCCTGATCGACGCGCAGGGGATCGGCTGCGAGCCGGCGTCGGCCTGCTCGCTGGCGGGGACGCGCAAATTGGTCGAGCGCGGCATCATCGGGCGGGACGAAACGGTCGTGGGCATCCTGACCGGCCACCTGCTCAAAGATCCGGACGCCACCATCGGCTACCACAGCGGGGCGTTGGCGGGCATCCAGGCGCGCTACCCGAACCGTTTGCACCAAGCCGAGCCGAACCTGGACGAGATCGTCGGCATCCTGACCGCTGAGGAACGTGCGTGAGCGACGAACTGATCCTGGCGCTGGACAACGGCACGCAGAGCGTGCGTGCGCTGGTCTTTGACCTGCGTGGGCAGCTCCGCGCCAAGGCGCGTGTGCCGCTCCAGCCGTATTTTTCCGAGCGCCAGGGCTGGGCCGAGCAACACCCGACCTACTTTTGGGAGAAGCTCTGCGAGGCTTGCGCGCAACTGTGGGCGCGCGGCGACGTGCCCAAGGACGCGATCCAGGGCGTGGCGCTGACCACGCAGCGCGCCACGCTCGTCAGCGTGGACGCGGCAGGCCGTCCGCTGCGCCCCGCCATCCTGTGGCTGGACCAGCGCCGCACGTCCCCCGCCGACGTGCCGCCGCTGAGCCTGGGGTGGCGGGCGCTTTTCCGCCTGGCCGGATTGCGGGAAACGATTGCCTACTTCCAGGCGGAAGCCGAGGCCAACTGGATTTACGCGCACCAGCGGGAGCTGTGGGAGCGCACACACAAATTTTTGCTGCTCTCCGGTTACCTCACCTACCGTCTGACCGGACGCTTTGCGGACAGCATCGGCGCGCAGGTGGGCTATATCCCGTTCGACTACAAGCGCCATCGCTGGGCCGCCGCGCGGGACTGGAAGTGGCAGGCGGTCGCCATCCGCCGTGAGCAGCTACCCGAACTCGTGCCGGTGGCGGACGTGATCGGCACAATCACACCGCAAGCCGCCGAGGAAACCGGTATTCCCGCCGGTCTGCCGCTGATCGCGGCGGCGGCGGACAAGGCGTGCGAGGTGCTCGGCTCCGGCGGGTTGGCGCCGCACGTCGGCAGCCTTAGCTACGGCACGACGGCCACCTTCAACACCACGCACCGCCGCTATATCGAGGTGATCCCCTTGCTGCCGCCGTACCCCGCCGCTGTGCCGCGCGCCTACAACTTGGAAGTGCAAATCTATCGCGGCTATTGGATGGTCAACTGGTTCAAGCAAGAGTTCGGTCACTACGAGCAGCACCTCGCCGCCGAGCAGGGCGTGGAGCCGGAGGCGCTTTTCGACGAGCTGGTGCGCCGCACGCCGCCCGGGTCGGACGGGCTGGTGCTGCAACCGTACTGGTCGCCGGGGGTGCGCTACCCAGGGCCGGAGGCGCGCGGCGCGATCTTGGGCTTTAACGACGTGCACACGCGCGCGCACGTCTACCGCGCGATTTTGGAGGGCGTGGCCTACGCGCTGCGCGAGGGCAAAGAGCGCGCCGAACACCGCACCCACACGCCGATCACCGAGCTGCGCGTTTCCGGCGGCGGCTCGCAAAGCGACGCGGCCATGCAGCTCACCGCCGACATCTTCGGGCTGCCCGCCGTGCGTCCGCATACCTACGAAACCTCGGGGCTGGGCGCGGCGATGGACGCGGCTGTCGGTTTGGGGCTGCACACGGACTTCGAGGCGGCGGTGCACGCCATGACGCACGTGGGGCGCGTCTTTGAGCCGGACGAGGCGACGCACACGCTTTACGATGAGCTATTCGAGCGCGTCTATCGCCGCATGTACCGCCGTTTGCGTCCGCTGTACCGCGTGCTCCGTCGCGTCACCGGCCACCACTAACCCCCGCGATCTCTTGCTCTCAAATTCGGGTTTGACAAGCGCCCCACGCCCCCTTTATAATCCCGTATTGAAAAAGTTTTTCAGTTGGAAGGTGAGCCGTGAACGCAGACCTGGAAGCGCTCGCCGCGCAACTGCGCGCACACGGGCACAAGCTCACTCGCCCGCGCCGCGCGATCTTGCAGGCGCTGGTAGACACGCCCAAGCCCCTTTCGCCCGCCGAACTGCAAGCCCAAGCGCGCGCCTTTGACGCGGAACTGGGCTTGGTGACGGTTTACCGCACGTTGGAGCTGATGGAAGGGCTGGGGCTGGTGCGCCCTGTGCACCTGGCCGACGGGTGTCACGGCTACGCATTGGCGACGCCCGGGCACACACATCACGTCGTTTGCCAACGCTGCCACGCGGTCGTGGAGATCGTCGGGTGCGATCTGGGCGTGTTTTTGGAGCGCGTGGCGGCGCGCACCGGCTACACCATCACCGGCCATTGGCTGGAGATCGCGGGACTCTGCGCGGACTGTCAGCGGGTGCTGCGAGAAGAGGGCCTCACACAGGAGGAAAACGACCATGCAGCCGAGTGAGCTGATGAAAAAAGGGGCGCGTGTTGTGTTGAGCGCCACGCTGTTGGCGTTGGGCGTGCTGACCCCGCTGGGTGCTGCGTCCGCCCGAGCCGGAGACGAGCTGCACGTGGTCGCCAGCTTTAGCATCCTGGCCGACGTGGTGAGCCGCGTCGCCGGGGACGCC
>CAZZNC010000382.1:0-3211 GCA_964655405.1 uncultured Anaerolineaceae bacterium
CAGCCGCGCAAACTTTGGCGGGGAGCGTTGGGACTTTGCAGCGCGCCCAGGAATTTGACAAAAACTTCGCTGGTGACATCTTCGGCTTCCTGCGGATCGTCTACGCGCCAGCGCACGAACTGGTAAATCGGCTCAAAATACGTTTCGTAAATCGTCGCCACCGCGCGGCGGTCACCCTGGCGCGCACGCGCGAGCAAACGGTCTTCGTCGGGCAGCTCTGGCAGCGTCAGCAACAACAATAACCACATGGCATCGTGTCCAGATTATGGGCGTGTTTCGGTCAACGGCACACGACACCGCGCAGATTGCCGTATGAGGACGGCGGTGTGTCGTGTACCCACGCCTGCAAAAGGGCTTGTGTCAACGTATTATCCCTTTTAAGTTGCCAAACTGCCAACGTCCCGTCATACGCTTTTCCCCCTGCCCGCACGTGCGTTAATGCGGAGCACCCCCGACGTGCGCGCGCACGTCGGGGGATGACACGGGGGAAGAGAAGGGAAATCTAGTCGTCATGCCCGCCCATGAAGCCATCGCAGGAAGAGCACGGGCCATCATCCATCGGGTTGTAGTGCGCCCCGGGCGCGGAACCTTCGCCGCCCATCATGTGCCCACCGTTGCCCTGGCCGCCGTCGTGATGCCCGCCGTCGCCATGATGCCCCTGGTCGTGATGTTCGCCCATGAACGGCCTATCGGAGGTGGGCAAACCGGCACATTCGTCCATTTCGCCAACGCTGGCAGCCACCCAGGCCGTGCCATGCCGCGTTTGCACCTGCACCCAGCCTCCGCTGGCGTCCACAGCCATTGCCGCGTACTCGTCGCCATCCAACGCATAGCCGAGCGGGTCATAGCCGGTGCCCGGGCCGCCGCGCAAATTCGCGGAGCCGACTTCCACACGGAAACGGCATTCGGCACGCACAGCGTCGCCCTGGCCTTGTGCCTGGTAACCTGCGCGGTTCTGGTACGTGGCCTGGAAGTCGCCGAAGACGGCCCCGTCCGTGGCGTCCACTTCCACCGCCACCAACACACCGTCAACCACCTGCACCCGCACCGACACCAACGCGCCCACCAACGGCATCCCCTCGATGCGTGCGCTGGTCGTGTCCACTGTCAAGCCGGAAACGATCATCGTGCCGTCGCCGACCGCGTCCAGCGTGCCCACGAACTTGAAATGCCCATCCGTGCCGGACATGCCAGCGTCCACGTTCGCAGAGCCGTTGCCGTCACCCAAACCCAGCGGCACGATCTCCCGCGCCATCCAAATGCTGACGGTCGGGTCGGGCGTGGTGAAAACAGCCACCATCGTCCCGGGCAACAAAGACGGGTCTACCGTGGCATTGGTGATGTCGAAAACGAGGCCGTTTACGACAGCCGTCGTGTTGTCCAAGCGGGTGAGCAAGCCGAAGATCTCGACTTCGTCCGGCAACAGATCACCTTGCGGCACGAAAACCGCGTCGGCCACAATCGAGCCGTCCACTTGCAACGCGCCGTCCACCTGCACCATTTCGCCGACGGCCAAGGTTAAATTGGCGTCAATTTGCGCTTGGGAAATGTCTACGGTCAGAGCGTTGACGGTCAAGGTGGCCTCGCTTGCTGCTGAGATCGGGCCGACGATGGTCACGTCGGTGGTGCCGCTTTGCGCGAATGCGTGCGGCAACACGCCCAACAACGCCGCTTGTAGGATCAACGCGGAGAGTATTTGCGCCAGAGTGCGAGTGTTCATCTTCATCAGTAGCCTCCTGATTGGCAGTTTTACGGTGTGTCACCGTGTTATTTGTGCGATTCTGCCTATACCGACTGCGCAGGAAGCAAAAGGTTTCGGTGTGTTGCGTGGTACTTTGGTACTCATATCGCAATCAGGGCACAACGGCCATGCTCAAAGCCCCAAACAATTGCCGTCACGGTAAAAAATTGCGCTGCGGTCTATGCCAAAACCGCTCGGCTTGAGTCCCTCGAAGTCCAGCCGGCGAAAACCACGCGCCTGTAAAACATCAAAAGCCCCGTCGAACTCCGGTGAAGGATCGTCAAAGAGGATCACGCCACGCACGCTCAGCGCATCCAAAGCGGCCAGCGCGCAACAGCTCCGCTCCACACCGTCCACGATCACCAGATCGAAGCGTGCATTTTGCTCTTGCACCGCGTGACAATAAGCCTCTGGATCGTCCAATGGACGCAAAAGCAAAGTGGCATTAGGCGGCAACTGCGGCAAAAGTTTCTCGTACCAAACGCGATCATGTTCCACCGAGATCACTTGCGCCACGCGCTCGGCCCAAAAGAGCGTCAAAGCGCCACTGCCGTATTCGAAAAGTGTGCAGTCCGGTTGCAGCCGCGCTTCCAAGAAAGCGATCAAGGGGTAGTTCATCCAGGGTAACGGCGCGCCGTCCGCCTTGCACGGCTGGCCGACCTTTAAGGAATGCATATACCCCGTGCGCACCAGATAGGAATGTTTGGCATAAAGCAACATCACGCCTTGCAAAAAGGCATGGAGAGAAGGAGAAAAACGCCGCACAAATTGCATAAAAGCTTGTTTGCCTTGCCGAATCATTGACCTCATCTTGGTTTCGTGCTCCCATCCACTAAAAACAGCGCCCGCCCTCAATGAGGACGAGCGCCACAAGACTACGAAAAAATGCTGCGGGATTATTCAGCGACGGGCCAAATGCCGGTGTCTACCGTCATCTCGCCAGTGCCGTCCAGGAACAGGTAATCACGCATCCAGCCATCCACCCCGTACCAGGGGAAATCAAGCTCATCGAAAGGCAGGGCCACGTTCAGCCAAACGCCGTCCTCGTTCACTCCCTTGACCACCACTTCGGTATCGATGTTCAAAATGGCAATCGCGTTGTAAATGGTGTCGTTGGGGCCGGTACGCACAACGGCGTCCTGTGCCTTCACGACGCCGGTGGTATACGGCGCGCTGAAATACTTCGCCAAGCCGTAGCCTACGCCGTATTGCGGATGGTAAACCTGAATCCAATTGTCGTCCACCCGCTCCAGGAACACCAACGATTCGCCGCTTTCAAGCGTGGAAACCAGGTCGGAGCCAATGATCGGCGAAGCGAAGAGCGCAGCTTGTGCGCGCCCACGAGCGCCGCCGGTGGCGTCCACCATCACCTCAGGCAGAGCCGACAAATTGGAGCCGATGACGTACCCTTGCGAGCCGTCCGGCATGATCACGGCGGCCCATTCGCCTTCCGTGCCCGTCATCCAAACC
>CAZZNC010000383.1:0-3211 GCA_964655405.1 uncultured Anaerolineaceae bacterium
GGAGATGGCCGGCGAAGACCCTGCCCAAGTGCGCGCGGCGGTGCTGGCCGAACTCGACCGCACCTTCCGGCCCGAGTTCCTGAACCGTATCGACGAGATCGTGCTCTTCCACAGCCTGACGCCGGAGCACATCAAGGAGATCGTGGACATCCAACTGCGGCACCTGGAAGGGCTGCTGGCCGAACGTCGGATCAAGCTGGTGCTGAGCGAAGAAGCCAAGACCTTCCTGGCCGAACACGGCTACGATCCGGTTTACGGTGCGCGTCCGCTCAAGCGCACCTTGCAGCGGAAGCTGCAAGACCCGTTGGCGCTGGAGATTTTGGAGGGGCGCGTGATGGACGGCGACACGGTTTACGCCGACCTGGCGCCGGAAGGCGACCGCCTGGTCTTCAGCGTGCTCGAAGGCGAGCCGGAGATCGAGGAAGGCGAGGTCGTCGAGGAGGCGTAAGCGCCGGAGCACAAGGTCAGCGAACGGGGGCGAGTATGAATGGCTCGCCCCCGTTTTTTGCATTTGCGAAGATGACGCCCTACGCCGGCAAAGCGACAATGCGCTCGCCGACGACCTCCGCCGCGTAGGCCAACGCCGCCAAGACCGCCTCACGGGTCAGCGTGGGGTAGCTCTGCAAAAGCTCTTCCATGCCCACACCTGCCGCCAGGTTGTCCAAGATCACCGAAACCGCTATGCGCGTCCCCTTGATGCAGGCCTTGCCGTGACATACCGCAGGGTCGGCGGTGATGTACTCGCGCCAGTCCATCGCAAAGCTCCTCACGATACAGATTGCACACCCCCATTATACGCGAGATGCGCCCTCACTCGGAAAACTGCGGGCGCAGCGCGTAGAGGGCCAGCCCCAGCGTGGAGATCGCGCTGCCCACGATGAACGGCAAGGCGTGCCCCTGCCGCCACAACAGCCCACCCAAAAGCGGCGCGGGGATCACCGTCAGCCCGCGTATGAGGTAATACAGGCCGATCACGCGCCCGCGATGCGAGCTTTCCGCCAGGTCCACGATGCGCGCTTTGCGTGCTGGCTCGCCGATCTCGCGCAAGCCCGCCACCACGAACGCCAAGAAAATCAAGCTCGACGGCAAGATCACCAAACTGACCGGAAAGAACGTGAAAAAGGCGAACGTCGCCAGGATGAAAGGCTGGCGTCCGAAACGGTCGGCGAAGTGCGCGGCGGGCAAATAACCCACAATCGCCACGATCATTTGCAGCGAGGTCAGCGCGCCGAACTCCAATGTGGAGCCGCCGTGCACGTTGGTTACCCACAGCACCACGTAAACAATGGCGATGTTTGTCCCAAAACGCACCAGGCAGTCGGCCACAAGCAAACGCCGCAACGCTTGGGGCATCACGTGCCACACAAAAGCCAAGTCGGACTGTTGGGTTTCGGGGTCGTCGGCGTTGTTGGTAGGCGGCGTTTCTTCGTAAAAATGCGACTGCACATACATAGCCACCAACGCCAACACCAACGAGATGCCGAACCCCACGCGCATCCCCGAAACCACGCCCAGTTTTGCCAGCATATAGCCGCCCAGCGGCGGCGCGATGACGATGGGCACACGCTTCCAGATCGATTGCACGCTGAAACCCATTGCGCGTTTGGAGCGTCCCAACGCATCCCCGATCAATGCGAAGATGGCGGGTTGGGACATGCTGCTCCAGGCCATCACGAAAAGCGTGCCGATGACCACAATTTCCCAGCGCGGCGCGATCAGGTAGAGCAGATAGCCGCCCACTGCAATCAGGTTGAAGAGCGTCAACGCCCGTTTGCGCCCGAGCTTGTCAGCCAACCAGCCGCCCGGGTACTGATAGAGCGCGTCCACCACGCGCTTGAACGAACCATACACGCCAATGGCTACCGCACCCGCCCCCAGCGCCTCCAAGTATTTGGGCATGAAGCGCACCCACAGCTCTTCGCCCATGCCGATGATCAAAAGCGCGCCGAGCAACACCACAATGTTGTGCTCCAGCGCGAGAAAGTCACGAACCGCTACTTTGCGTCTACCTTGCACCATGCCCTCCTTCACGTGCTCAGCAAATCGCGATTGCAACACGTGCCCACAGTCATGGATCGGCGTGCAGCACGCGGTACACTGTATAGCCCGCGCGCGTGAAAACCGGTTGGATGACCCCACGGGCTTCCCATTGCTGCATCGAAACGCCCGAGTGCGCGAGCCAATAATCATAGCACAAATTCGCTTCGGATGGGGTGCGCGTGGCGACGTGCGAGTGCGTGATGGCGATGTAATATTCCAAGCGCCCGTCCGTGGTCATAATCGCAGCGTCCGGCGGCGCGTTTCCCCGCAGCCACAACACCGCGTCATAACCCGGGCTGACGTAAATCCGGTAACGCTCCACCTCACTCAGCCAAGGGTGGTGCCACAGTTCGTATTTGTATTCCACCGCTTGCCGCGTTGCGGGAAGCGCCAACACGATCAGCACCAGCGGCAACGCCCGCCACGCCAGCCGTTGCGCGCGTTGCGGCAAGTGTCGCCACAGCGCCACCAGCAGCCAGGCGCTCATCACCGCCAGCAGCGCCCAGATCATCATCAAAAAGCGCGGGTCATAGCTGAAAAAGCCCCACCACACGCCCCAAAACGGCAGCGCAAAGCCCAGCAACAAAGCCGGACGCGCCGCAAAGCGCGGGCGTGTGCGCCACAGCCAGCCAAGCAGCGCCAACGTCGCGGGCACGGCAAAAACGCCCGCCGCCATATACGCGCGCCAGTTCAGCAACGGCTCGAGCAGGGCGCGCAGGGTGCGCTGCGCCTGGTCAATCCAGCCGGTGGGCGCGACAAGCCAGCCGTACTCCACCCACACATGCCCGTACCACAAACCGGCGGTCGGCGCATAAGCGGCCACCATCAGCGCCACGTGCCGCGCACGAATCGGGCGGCCCTCGGCGTCCGGCCAGCGCGCCACCCAGTGGCTGTAAAGCACCCAGCCCGCCAGTGAGCCAACGAGCAGCAGCGCTCCGTTTTTGCTGAAGGCAGCCAGGCCAGCCAGCGCGCCGGTCAGCACGGCGTAGAGCGGGTGCGGAGAGGTGTACAGCTTCCAGGCGGCCAGCGCGGTCAGGACGTAGTACGCACCGGCGGGCAAGTCCGTGTAACCGGCGGCGGCCCAGTGCGTGAGCACCGGCGTCGTCACGGTCAGGAAAGCCGCCGTCACGCCCACCGCGCGCCCAAAAAGTGCGCGCCCCAACGCATACGC
>CAZZNC010000384.1:0-3208 GCA_964655405.1 uncultured Anaerolineaceae bacterium
CTTGGGGGGCATGAGCGCTGTTTATCGTGCTTATCAACTCAACTTGAAGCGCGAAGTGGCGGTCAAAGTGCTGCCGTCCGCGTTGGCCCGCGAGACGAACTATTTTCAGCGCTTTTCCCGTGAAGCGGAAACCGCTGCCGCATTGGAGCACCCGCATATTGTCCCCGTCTACGATTACGGTGTTGAAGGCGGCACCAGCTATATCGTCATGCGTCTGTTGAACGGCGGAACGCTGGCGGATCGTATGTTGCAAGAAGGCAGCTTGCCGACGTTGGAAGAAGTTGCCGCACTGCTGACACAGATCGCGGGCGCTTTCGATTATGCGCACTCCAAAGGGGTGATCCATCGCGACGTGAAGCCCAGCAACATCATGTTCGACGCGCAAGACAACGCCTTTTTGGTGGACTTTGGCATTGCCAAGATGCTGGCGAGCACCACCACGTCGCTGACGGCAACCGGTGCGGTGCTGGGCACGCCGCTTTACATGGCTCCAGAGCAATGGCGCTCCGAGCGTCCAACGGCGGCCACCGATCAGTATGCGCTGGGAGTGACGTTGTTCCAATGGCTGACGGGCACTGTGCCTTTTGACGCGGACACGCCCTATAGCTTGATGCACATGCACCTCAACGAACCGCCGCCGCCACTTGCGCAGCTGCGCCCTGAGCTGCCCGCTACAGTCGAAGCGGTGTTGGGGCGTGCGTTGAACAAAGCACCGGAGGAGCGCTTCCCTTCGGTGCAAGCCTTCGCGCAGGCTTTCGCACGGGCTGTTGCTGCGCCGAAAAGCGAGGCGACTGCGCTTATTTCTCCAACGCCGCCATTGCCCCCCGTGTCTGTGTCCCCCACCGTTGCGGGTAAAGCGAATGCCCAGCCGCCTTCTCCTGCGACAGAGTCCGCCGTCTTGCCGGTCACCCTGGCACGCCCGCCCCAACGCCGCCGTGTTGTGTGGTGGGGCGCGGCGTTGGGTGTGGTTGTGTTGTTGGCGGCGCTGGGTGCGTTTTGGGCCTTGCATGGGCGCAGCGATCAGGCAACGCCTTCGGTGGTGTCCACCAACTTGGCGGGACTGCCCGCGCACATGACGGGAACGACCACCCCAACGCTTTTTCCCCTGACTCAGGCGACCGTTTCGCCCGCTGTGCCGACAACGGCGGCGGTCATTGTCCTTTTGACTGCTACCTCTTCCCCTACGCCGTCCATCCCCACGCTGACGCCGACATCTTCCCCGACCTTGATGCCGACCACGCCACCCGCGACGGCGACTTGGACGCCGACCGGTACTTCCACGCTCACGCCGACGGTTACTCCCAACGTTTCGGCGACCGTTGAGGCCTTGATCAATGCGGCGATGACCCGCACGGCGACCAGTTGGACAGGCACGCCCACCGCGACGGCCAGCGTCACGCCCAGCATGACGCCAAGCACCACCACCACGCCAACGCCTTCGACAACGCCAAGTGCTACGGCGTCGCCAACGGCCAGTTGGACGCCCACAGCAACGCTTTCTCCCACGCCAACACCGAGCGCCACGCCCAGCGCCACCTTTACGCCGATAGCAACGGCCACCGTAGTTGGTGGTGGGGGCGGTCAGATTGCATTTGTTTCCGAACGCGATGGCAACCGCGAAATTTACGTCATGCGCTACAGCGGCGAAGTGCTCTACCGGCTGACCCATAATACTGCTGATGACTGGGACCCTGCTTGGTCACCGGACGGGCAGAAATTGGCCTTTTATTCCGAACGCGACGGCAACGCCGAAATTTACGTCGTGGACGCAGACGGAACGGGGCTGCGCAATTTGACCAATCACCCTGCCAATGACTATCACCCCGCGTGGTCACCGGACGGGACGCACCTGGTTTTTTATTCCGACCGCAGCGGCAACGGGGAAATTTACGTGATGAACACCGACGGGACGGGGGTGCGCAACCTTACCAACAACCCCGCCAATGACGGCGGCGCGATGTGGTCACCGGATGGGGCACGGATTGCGTTCAACTCCGAACGCGACGGCAATGCCGACGTTTACGTGATGAACGCGGACGGCAGTAACCCGTTGCGTTTGACCTACAACAACGCCGATGACGGTTGGCCGGCGTGGTCGCCGGACGGTTCGCAAATTGCCTTCCAGAGCAACCGCGATGGGGCGTGGGACGTTTACGTGATGAACGCGGACGGAACGAATTTGCACCGGCTCACCGAAAATCCGGCCAACGATTGGTGGCCGGCCTGGTCAGCCGATGGGCAGTGGCTGCTTTTCACTTCGGACAGGGATGGGATCGCGGGAATTTATTGGATGCCCACAACCGGTGGAGAGGCACAACGCCTCTCCGATCCTGCGTCATGGAACGACAGCCCCGTTTGGCGACCGGTTTTTTGATCAGCGATGCGCGGAGGCTCAGCCGCTTTCGGCAGTTGGTGTGAACGTAGGCGGTGGCGTGTCGCTCGGCGTGGGGGAAGGCGGTGGAACGAGCGTCGGCACGTTGCTTAGATCGCCCAGCGTCATGACCACGAAGGGGGCGATCCACCCTTGACGCTCGGTGTTGGTGGTGATGGCAAACCAGCCGCTGCCCGTGCTGCTAACCCCGCGCACGCGCGCGGTTTCTCCGTTGCTTAGCCCAATCACAATGGGGTAGCTTGTGCTGTCTCCGGCCCGCACATGGCAACCGTCCTCGGCCTGGCACACAACCAGCGGTGTGAGCGGCTGGGCTGTTTCCAGCACATTCTGCGGCAACCATCCCACTTGCCCAAGCGAATTTCCGTCGAGCACTTGCACTTCGCGCAGTACCGTCGGCGGGTTTTGCGGATCGGTGATGGCTTCGCGCGTGGTCGTTTGAACCAACGTGCCAGCCGTCAAGGGCAGCGCAGACGGCGGCGTGAGCATTGTTTCCCCCTGGAAGAGCAACAACTGTGCGTCAGCAGAGAGCCGCACGCCTTCTTCGCTTGCCAGCCGCAACACCAGTTCGTGCGGCGAAAGCGTCGGCGTGGCGCTGGGCGGCGTGGTGGGGGTGGGCGAGATGACGTTGGGATCGAGCGTGGTAGTGGGGGGGCGTGGCGTAGTCGTCAGGGTGCGCGTGGTTGTGGCGCTGGGTGTCCATGTGGTTGTGGGTGTGACGCTGGGCCGCTGGGTAGGCGTGGCGGATGGCGTGCTGCTGGGCGTGCGCGTGGGGCTGGGCGTGGCGCTAAGCGTCGGTGTGGGTGTGGCGGTTTCGCC
>CAZZNC010000385.1:0-3189 GCA_964655405.1 uncultured Anaerolineaceae bacterium
CGCGGCTCAGATACGCCGATGCCGGAAAGTATGCGCGACGACCCGATGTGGTCGGCGCTGACGGCGGTGCAAGAAGGGCGCGTTTACGAGCTGGACAACCGCCTGTTTGTCGAATCGCCCGGGCCGCGTTTTGTGCAAGCCTTCGAGCAATTGTATGCGCTGTTTTACGGTGAGGGCACGGAGTGAGCGTACAAACCCAATCCGATCGAACTTCGTCCTTCCCCACAAACACGCCGAGCCGGGCCAATAGCCGCCTGGCTCGGCGCATTGTGATCGTGGGGCTGGTGGTGGCGCTGCTGGTGGCGGCTTTGGTCGTGGCGCTGGGCAGCGGATCGCAGTCCATTCCGTATAAGACCGTGCTCCAGGCGCTGCTCGACCGCGAAAGCGTCAAAAAGTCCGTGCAGATCATCGTGCACGAGGTGCGTTTGCCCCGTGCGCTGACCGGCGCACTGGTGGGAATGAACCTGGCCGTTTCCGGCGTGATGTTGCAAGGCGTGGTGCGCTCTCCGCTCGGCGACCCGTACATTTTGGGCGTTTCGGCGGGCGCGGGGCTGGCGGCGGCTTTTGTGACGCTGCGGATGCCGGATGCGCCGCCGCATGTGGTGCCGACTGCTGCTTTTGTGGGCGCGCTGCTCGGTGCGTTGATCGTGTACGCGATTGCCTGGGACGGCTCTGGCGTGACCACGACGCGCCTGGCGCTTGCGGGCGTGGCGCTCACCACCATGATCGGTGCGCTGACCACGACCGTCGTGGTGATGAGCGTACAGGGCGGGGCGCAAATCTTCTTCCAATGGCTGGTCGGCGGCCTGTACACGGTCGGTTGGCCGGAATATCACATGATCGTGCCCTATGCGCTGCTCGGCTTGGTGCTGGCGATGGCGTTGGCACGCAGCGCCAACGTGCTGGCGCTCGGCGACGAGATGGCGCAAGGGCTGGGGCTGAACGTGGAGCGCGCGCGCTTTTTGATGAGTGCGGTGGCGGCGTTGCTGGCTGGCAGCGCGGTGGCGGTGGCGGGGTTGATCGCGTTTGTGGGGCTGCTGGTGCCCTTCATCGCGCGCCGCTTGGTCGGCTCGGACTTCCGCATCCTGATCCCCGTTAGCGGCCTATTGGGCGCGGCGCTGCTGCTTTGGGCGGACACCGCCGCACGGGTCGGGCTGCCCACGCTGCTCGGCGCGCAAAACGTCGAGTTCCCCGTCGGCATCCTGACCGCAGCCGTCGGCGGGCCGCTTTTCCTATGGCTGGTGCGCGCGCGGCGTGCGCAATGGTAGCGCGCGAGGAGGTGCGACGATGACCATTCTTTCCGCTGACCACGTACAACTCGGCTATCGGCGCGGCGCGGCGGTGGTGCAAGATCTGGTGTTGGAAATTGCCCAGGGCGAAATCGTGACCTTGATCGGCCCGAACGGCTCCGGCAAGAGCACCATTTTGCGCGCGCTGGCGCGGCTGATGAAGCCGCAAGGCGGCGCGGTTTACCTGGACGGCAAGGCCATCCACCGCCTGCCGACGCGCCAGGTGGCGCAAAAGCTCGCCATCTTGCCCCAGTCCCCCAGCGCGCCGGAGGATTTGACCGTGCGCGACCTGGTGCGGCGCGGACGCTTTGCGCGGCAAGCGTGGTGGCGCGCCAGCAGCCGCAGCGACCGCGAAGCGGTGGACTGGGCCGTGCGCGTCACCGGCCTGGAGGCGCTGCAAGAGCGCATGTTGAGCACGCTTTCCGGCGGCGAACGTCAACGCGCCTGGATCGCGCTGGCGCTGGCGCAAGAGCCGCGCGTGCTGTTGCTGGACGAGCCGACGACCTTTTTGGACATCAGCCACCAATTGGAAGTGATGGCGCTGCTGCAAACGCTCAACGCGGAAAACGGGCTGAGCATCGTCATGGTGCTGCACGACTTGAACCAGGCCGCGCGCTTCAGCCATCGGCTGGTGGCGCTGCGTGACGGGGCGATCCACGCGCTGGGACAGCCCGCCGACGTGTTGACCGAAGACGTGTTGCGCGACGTTTTCCGCGTGGAAGGCGTCATCGCCCACGATCCGCACACCCAAACGCCGATCTTCACCCCGCTGCGCGCGGTGCGCGGCAATGGGCACGGTGCGCCCTAAAATGCAACGAGCACGGAGACGTATTCGCCGCCGCGCTCGTTATGTGGGGGGAAAGAGTGGAAGATAGCGTTAGGACAGGGCGCGATGGTTCTGCTTGTGCGAAAAGTAGTACACGCCACCGGCCACCAGCATGACCAAGATCAAAATGGGCGCCAGCACCCTCACCAACTCGGATACGATGGCTACGACGATCAACGCGAAGATGAGGAAGACGATCAGCTTGACCATTTGCTTGGCCGAGGGTAGATTATCGAAGAAGTTGTTCATGGCACGCTCCTTTTGCTTTGTGTCCCCGTCAACGAGGCTCGTTGACGGCCTGTGTGCGATGGTATCAATGATCATTACGCGGACTTGGGCGCAAAGTTGCGGAGCGTGCTTACTTTTTGGGGGGCGCTGGCACTGTGCGGTCTCGGAAAAAGGCGCGCGCCGGTGCGCGGTTGATGTACCACAACACATACAGCGGCACGACCACCAGCGCGGGAAACTGGCAGCGTAAGAAATTTTGCAGCACCTCTTGGGCCTGCCCGTCAAAAACGGGGTTGAGGGGCGTGTGCCAGGCTTCCCAGATGCGGTACAAATTGGCCGCTGTGATCACGACCAGCAGCACAATCAACACCTTGCGCATCCATGCCGGTTTGCCGCGCCATGTCAGCGCGCACACGACCAGCATCACCACGCCCAAGCCCCCCTCAATCCAGTTCCATACGCTGATGTCCACGCCGCCCAGGATATACGCTTCAGAAGCGGCCATGTTCAGCCGCCATAGGAAATACACTTCCATCAACGGCAGCAGCCCATACAGCACGGCTGTAGCGAACAGTGCAAGGGTCAGCCCTAGCGGGCGATGTGCACGGGACGGGGTGGAAGAAGTCACGAGACACTATCCTTGGAATGGGGCGGCGTAGATGGTGCATGGCCGCTTTGCGGTGGCTGGTAGACGTAGTAGCCTGTGGGCGTTTTGGTGGGCTGCACTGTTGAGCCGGTGGGGGCGGTGGGCGACGGCATCGTCCAGGTCATGTCGCGTTCCGGTTCGGGCAGGCGCAAAAACACGGAACGCGACATGACCTGGACGATGCCGTCGCCCAGGTCATG
>CAZZNC010000386.1:0-3171 GCA_964655405.1 uncultured Anaerolineaceae bacterium
CTTCCGGCGAAACGCCCCCACCCTGGTCAGTGATCGAGATCAGCACGCCGTCCAGTGGCGGCGGATGGTGGCCTTCCTCGTCGGTGACCGGCGCGGTAAAGCGGCGCACCTCACGCGCCGTGATCAGCACGGTGCTGTCCGTCGGGGAAGCCAAATAGGCGTTGGAAAGCAGTTGCAAGAGCACCTGCTGCATCGCGTCGCGGTCGGCTTGCACTTGCGGCAGCGCATCGGTGAGGTCCATTTGCAAAGTGATGTTCTTTTCCTTGAAGCGCACATTGGCCGCCGTGATCGCGTCTTCGATCACGCTCAGCATGTCCACCGTCACCGGCTGCAATTGGAACTCCTCGGAGTCCAGTTGCGTGAGCTTGACCAAATCATTGATCAACTGCGTGAGCCGCTCCAAGTTCGACTGCACGCGCTCCAAGAACTGGCGCTGCAACGCCCCCAAGATGCCCACCGACTCGTTGAGCAGCAGCTCGGTATAGCCCATGATCGAGCTAACCGGCGTGCGCAGCTCCTGGGCGATGGAAAGGATCACGTCGGCGTTGGCCGGAGCGACGGGCTGCGTGTGCTGCGTCGCTTCGGCAGAAAGCCGGTCGGACTGGTGCGCCAATTGCTCCAACTGCTGACGGGTGCGCGCCAACTCGCGCTCGGTGGCTTCGCGTTCGCGCGTCAAATCCTCGATCATCTGCTGAAGCGCACCCACGCCGTCCGCACCCAATTGGGCCAGCAACTCGCGGTCGCCTTCCGCGCGCGCGAGCAACTGGTCGCGTTCGGTCTTCAGCGCGGTGACCTCCGCGCGCAGCCGGTCGCGCTCGGCCTCCAACGCGCTCAGCCGCTCGCTGAGCTTCTTCTTTTCCGCGTTGGCGCGGTTGAGATCGAAAACCGCGTCGTCCATCTCGGTTTGCAGCACAGTCGCTTCGGCGATGAGGCGGGTGCGCTGGTCGTACCATTGCTCGCGCGCCTTGATCAGCTCGTCGCGTTCGGCGCGCAGCGTGTCCCGTTGCTTGACCAGGGCCTCGCGGTCGGTTGCCAGGCGGCGCAAATCCGCTTCCAACGCGGCAATCTGCGCCTCGCGTTCGGCTTCGCGCTGCAATTGATCTTCCAGCTTGCGCCGCTCGGCGAGCAACAAATCCCGCTCCTGGGCGATCTTCTCGGCTTGTGCCTTGTAGTAGCTGCGCTCCTCGGTCAGCCGGGTGAGCGTCTTGGCGACGGTGGAAATGCCGCCCTGGATGCCCAACGCGCGCAACTGCCCCTGCACATCTTCCAAATTGGTCTTCAGCGCGTCGCGCTCGGCAGCCAAACGCACTTTGTCCTCGCTCAGCTCTTCCAGCATCTCACGCAGCGCCCCGGGCACTGCCGCCTCGCGTGCCTCGCGGATCTCTTGCAATTGGCGTTCGAGCTTGTTCTTTTGCGCTTCCAACTCGTCACGTTCGCGGCGCAACGCCTCGATCATGGAAGTGTAAACGCCCTCGTCGCCCGTGCCCGTAGCGCTGACCAGAGCCGTCTGGGCCTCCTGCAAAGCCTTTGCTAGCCGCTCGCGCTCGGTGGTGAGTTCCTGCCGTTCACGGGAAAGCACCTCGATGCGCTGCGTAATGGTCATGGCCTCGTCGCCGTCGGAAAGCAATTGGGCCAAGCGGCTGCGCTCAAAGTCCAGCTCCACTTGCAACTCGCGCACCATACGGCTCAGCTCGGCGATCTGCTCTTGGGCCAGCTCCAAGCTCGCTTGCATCTCCTGCCGCACGGCCAGCGCGGTTTGCTGATCCGGCGGTTGGGTGGCGCCGTCTTTCACCAGCGTCTGAATGGCGCGATCCTCGGATTCGGCACGCGCGCGCAGCGCCGCCCGACTGAGCGAAAACAGCCGCGCAGCCACCGGCGCCAGCCCTTCCAACAACGTCGTTTCGTGGTCGGATAGCGAGCGGTTGGTATAGGGCAAGCCGATCAACACCACGCCGACCACTTCCCGCGAGCGCACCAGCGGCTGAATATACGCGGGGCCAAGCTGGGCAATATCCAAGCGGGCGTAAAAGTCCAAAAGTTCGTCCATGTTGCGGTCGGGCAAGAGCGGGCGCTGCGTCATACGCTCGATGGCATTGAGCAGCGTGGGCTGCTCCTCCAAATTCAGCGCCAACCCGGGGATCAGGCGTTCCTGGATCAGATCGTAGGCAGCGACCATGTCCGCCCATTGGTCGCCTTCCACCACCACCAGCGCCGCAATGTCCGCCTTCAGGATTTCGGCAATGGCCTTGACAATCTGGCGCGGGATGAGTTCCGGCTCTTCCTGCTCCAACATGATGCCGATGGCGCGCAGCAAGGTCATGGACTCGGTGCGCGAGGTGAAGTTGCGCTTGGGCGGCGCAGCAACCGGCGTGGGCGCGGGCGGGGTGATGCTCTCAAAGGTGCGCACAGCAGGGTTCGGGCGAGAGATCGCCTCCGCATAGTCCGCCACCTCGTCAATGGCCGCGTTGAGCCGATCCAGCACCAGGCGATAGACCACAATCGGCAAAACGGGCATCGCGGTCAAAAAAGCCAACCGCAACGCGCCGGATGTGTCACCTTCCAACGCCCCAGCACTCATGTGCATCAGCACATAGCTGTAGCCGCTGAGCAGCACGCCGAAGAAAATCAGCTTGAGCGGAATATCCGCCGTGTTCCGATAGCGCGAGAGCAGCAACGTCAACGCCATCACCACCAGCGCCAGGCCGGTGATGAACGTCCACGCATAGCCCAGCGGGTGCGTGTTGAAATCGTGGTCGGCGGCCAGGCCTTGCCACTGGCGCGCGGTGTAAAAATAAGCAGCCAGCGTGCCCAGCGTCAGCAGCCCCATGAAGCGCCACATACGGCGCTCGCTTTTGCCGCTGTCGGCGGCCAACAGCGCCGCGCCAGTGAAGAGCACCACCAGCAAATTGATCGCGCGCTCCAAAGGTGGCAAAACCACGTCGGCGGGCGTATCCGTGATCAGCGCGAGCAAACCGCCCACGCCCATCGCCAACCACGCGAGCAGCGTCGCCGTCATCAGCACGGCATAACGACCGGCAGCGACCTCATCCTTGCCGCGCAAGCGTTGCCCCAACGCCATGAAGAAAGCCGCTTGGGTCAGCGCGATGACGGCCAGGAAGTAAAGCAGCTCGCCGGTGGGTTCGACAAACAAATTGAGAAATTCGGGTGCGG
>CAZZNC010000387.1:0-3169 GCA_964655405.1 uncultured Anaerolineaceae bacterium
CCGATAGCGGGACGTTCTTCGTTGTGCCACTTTTCCAGTGCCAGTTCCGCCGCGCCTTTGATCGCGTTGCCAGCCATGAAGGTCATACGCGACGCCGACGAGCTGCCGGAGTTGTCCGTTTTTGCCGTGTCGTGGCCGATCACTTTGACGATTTCCACCGGCACGCCGACCGCCTCGGCGGCCATCTGCGCAAAGACCGTATGGGCGCCCTGGCCCACATCTGCGCCCGCTTCCCGCACGACGACGTGCTCGATCTCGTTGTCGCCGTAAATTTCCACGGTGGCCCAGTTTTGCTCAGGGGCGCCGAAGCTGAAGCCCACATTTTTCAGCCCAATGGCAACGCCGATCCCGCGTCGTTTGCTGGGGGCGGTGGGTTGAGGGTGGGCACGCCGTTGCCAGCGTCCGCCCGTGTGTTCCCACCAATCGCTTTGGGCTGCTCCCTCGGCCAATACCTTATCCAGGGTCGCCCCGGGCGGCAGCGGCGTCCCGACTGCCGTAATGCTGCCGTCCTTGAGCACGTTGCGCGCACGCAGTTCTACAGGGTCTATGCCCAGCACCTCGGCCAGCTTGTTCATCTGCCCCTCGGCGGCAAAAGCGCCTTGTGGCCCACCGAAACCGCGAAATGCGCCGCTCGGCACGTTGTTGGTATACACGCCGTAGGAATCTACTTTGACGTTGGGAATCTCATACGGCCCGCTGACCATCAAATGCGCGTTGCCCAGCACTTTGGTCGTTGTGTACGCATACGCGCCCGCGTCGGCAATTACTTCGGCTTCTGCCGCGACGATCTTCCCTTCGCGCGTGGCGCCCCATTTGGCACGGATGACGAACGGGTGTCGTTTGTGGTGGCCGATGATGGACTCTTCGCGGCTCCAAATGATCTTGACCGGCCTTTGCAGCTTCCAGGCGGCCAGCGCCAGCACGATCTGGATGGACATATCCTCGCGCCCACCGAAAGCGCCGCCGATGTTTGGATAGACCACGCGCACCTGTTCCTCGTCCAGCCCCAGCGCGTGGGCGATCTGTTCGCGGTCTTCGTGTACCCATTGCCCCCCAACGACCACGGCCACACGTTCTTCCTCGTCCAGATAGGCCAAGCCGGCTTCTGGTTGCAAATAGGCGTGTTCCTGATGTCCGGTGTGATATTCGCCTTCGACAATGACGTCGGCTTGTTCCCAGCCTTTTTCCATTTCCCCGTGCCGGATGCGGTAGTGCACGAGCACGTTGTTTTCTGCGTGCGGATGCAGTTGGGGCGCGCCTTCGGCCATGGCGTCCAGGGGGTTATCCACCACCGGCAAGTCTTCGTATTCCACTTCGATCAGTTTGACCGCCTCAGCCGCTGCCGTTTCGCTGTCGGCCACCACCAACGCCACTTGGTCGCTGATGCAGCGCACGATCTCCGCGCCTTCCTTGGCGCTGCCTGGGCCGCAAAGCACCGATTGATCCGGCATGATCAAGCCGTATTCGTTGACCGGCACATCTTTGGCTGTGAAGACGGCCACCACGCCCGGGTAGGCTTCCGCTTTGCTGGTGTCTATTGACACAATGCGCGCGTGGACACGATCCGTAAAGCGGATTTTCATCCACAGTTGACCTTCCAGGTCAATATCCCCTGGATACTGTGCTTTGCCCGTCACTTTGTCCACCGCATGGATGCGGCGGATGTTTTGTCCAATGGCTAAATTCTTTTCGTCGCTCACCTGCTCATCGCTCCTCAGGTGCTAATTTCTATCTCTCATGCTCACGGCAAAGCCGCCTTATTTTCGCTGTTTGGCGCGTTTCTTGGCGGCGCGTAAGTCTTTTTTCAATTGCTTGGCGTAGGCTTTTTTGTCGGCAGGGGATGGCCCGATCATCTTCAGCGTTTCTTTTTCCGGCATGGGGCCGGTTGCCGCTGCCACAAGCATCATCGCAAACCCCAACAGAAATACCCACAGCACGCCAGCTACCAGATAATCAAAGTTGGGTTGGAACTCTTGTGCTTCGTCTTGTGGCGTGAGCGGATTGTCTGTCTGATAGACGCGCGCTCGCCACTCCTCGTTGATCGAACCTACGCCTTTCAGCGCCAACGGAGCGAGCATATATGCCACGACGCCCAGCAAAATGGCCAATGCCAAGCCCATGATAGGCAGCAGAGCCTTACTGCGCCGCTTCTTTTTCGGTTGCATTGTGTGACTCATACGTCCTCCTCATGCCCTGACATCACTCTTCCGATGTGTTGGCCTCGGCAGCGCGTTCTGCTGCCCGTTCAAACGCTTCGACGATCTTGTAATAGCCGGTGCAGCGGCACAAATTGCCGGTGATGCTCTGCTCGATCTGTTCGTGGGTGGGGTGCGGATGCTCCAACAGCAATTTGACGCCACTCATCACGAACCCGGGTGTGCAATAGCCGCATTGCACGCCGCCCGTTTCCACTAGGGCTTTTTGCAGCGGGTGCAGCTTGCCGTCTTGGGCAATGCCCTCCACCGTGACGATCTCCGCCCCGTGTGCGCGCGGCGCGGGCACCAGGCAGGACATGACGGCTATACCGTCCAAGTAGACCGTGCAGGCCCCGCACTCGCCTTCCGCGCAGCCTTCCTTTGTGCCCAGCAGTCCCAAATCTTCACGCAAGAAGCGCAACAAGGTTTTGTTGACCGCACCTGTGCGTGTGTAGCTTTGACCGTTGACCGTTGTCACGATGGTGTCGCCCGCGTCATCCTCGTGATGCACCATGCTGGGCAAGTAGGACGGCTCGGGGGGTGCGGCGTTGCCCCAAAGCATGGTAGGGTCGTCCGGCCACGTTGCACGCTCCGCGCCGTCGCGCAACGCGCGCAACGCGCGTGCGGTCAAAACGCGGCACATTTCGGTACGATAAGCTGCCGTCGCGCGCACGTCGTCAATCGGCGTGGGGGCGGCAGCGGCCAAACGCGCTGCTTCGTGGATCGTGTCGTCCGAGAGCGTTTTGCCCTGCAAATATTGCTCGGCCACCGGCGCGCGGATGATCGTGGGCGCTACACTGCCCATTGTGATCGTGGCGTCGGTGACCCGTTCGCCCTCAAAGCCTAAGATCACCGCCACGTTGACCACCGAGATTGCCTGTGCCTTGCGCAAGCCCAGCTTGAGGAAAATGCCCCGCTCGTTGGGCTTCAGCATCGGGAACGTGATCGCCGTCACCATTTCGTCCGGTTGGATT
>CAZZNC010000388.1:0-3155 GCA_964655405.1 uncultured Anaerolineaceae bacterium
TTGCTGCGGCAATTCTTTCTTACCATCCCGCGAGAAATGGAAGAAGCCGCCCGCATAGACGGGGCGAACACGGCGCAAATTTTCTTCTTCATCATGCTGCCGCTGGTCAAACCGGCGTTTTTGGCAATCGGCGTGCTTTCGTTCCAGGGCAATTGGAACAACTTCGAAGCGCCGTTGATCTACATCAACACAACGCAGATGTTCCCGCTGGTGCTTTCGATTCAGTTCTTCCAGCAATCGCTTTCCAAAGAAGCCCCCAAATGGCACTACATGATGGCGATGGCAACCATGATGGCCGCACCGATTTTGGTGATGTTCTTCGCGGCACAACGCTATTTCATCGAGGGGCTGAACGTGGGCGCGGTGAAAGGCTAGGCGGGGAACGATGCGCGCATCGTCCGGCGTGGTATGGCGCACGCTCCGTTTGTGGTATGACGGCATGTTGGGCTTGGCCGTGCTCAACGCGCTGTGGGTGGCCGCCGCCCTGACCGTGATCCTGTTGCCGCCTGCCACCGCCGGACTTTACGCTGTGACGCACAGCTTGGCGCACGGCACGGGGCAGCGGCTCGACGATTTTGTCACGGGCGCGCGCCGTTATGTGTGGGCAAGTTACCGTTGGGCGCTGCTGAACGGGGTGGTGGCGGCGCTGTTGGCGGTGGATCTGTTGTTTTACAGCGGAACGGAAAGTCTTTGGGGTTTTGTGGTGCAAGCCGGTTTGAGCATGGCGGGGCTGCTTTGGCTGGCTGCACAGTTGTACTTTTGGCCGTTCATGTTCGAACAAGAGGACAAGCGCGTGCGCGTGGCGTTGAAAAATGCGTTTTTCCTGGTGCTGGCCTCTCCCTTTTACGCGCTGGTGATGTTGAGCACGGTGGCGCTGCTGGGCGTGCTCAGCGTGGCGGTGGTGCTGCCGCTGGCCGTGTTTTGGGTGAGCTTTACGGCGCTTTTGGGGAGCGTGGCCGTGTTCGAACGTTTGACGACTTTTGGCAAGCTGCAACCGGACACTCATGCTATTCCCGACCATTCACGGAGTTCACTATGACCAAACCGTTAAAATTGACCCGTTACGCGGGCAACCCTATTTTGCTCCCTTCGTCCAATGCGTGGGAAACCGACAACGTGTTCAACGCGGCCATTGCGCGCCATCAGGGGCTGGTGTATATGCTCTACCGCGCGCAGGGGTTGGACCGGCTCTCGCGCATCGGCTGTGCGGTCAGCACCGACGGCTATCACTTCAACCGGCTGCACGATCCGGTGTTGGCGCCGGAGACCGAGTTCGAGGAATTCGGCGTCGAAGACCCGCGCATCACCGAGTTGGACGGCGTCTATTACATGCTCTATACGGCCTACTCACCGCACGGGACGCGCGTGGCGTTGGCGCGCAGCCGCAATTTGATCGCTTGGGAGCGGTTGGGAATTGTCTTGCCGGACGAAGACAACAAAGACGCCGTGCTGTTCCCTGAAAAGATCAACGGGCGCTATGTCATGTTCCATCGCCGCGTGCCCGATATTTGGCTGGCGTATTCCGATGATTTGTTGCACTGGAGCGATCATCAGAACATCGTGCAGCCGCGCCCCGGGCTTTGGGATGGCGAGCGTGTCGGCGCGGGCGGGCCGGTTTTCAAGACCGAAGCGGGCTGGCTGAATTTCTATCATGGCTTTGCCGACGAGCATGTTTACTGTTTGGGCGTGGCGCTGCACGACTTGGAAAACCCCGCACGCGTGCTCAAACGCCAGGAAGAACCGGTGCTTTGCCCGTTGGCGCCATGGGAACAGTGGGGCGACGTGCCCAATGTGATCTTCACCTGTGGCGGGCTGGAAACCGAAGACGCCTACTGGATTTACTACGGCGGCGCCGACCACGTGATGGCGCTGGCGACGGTGAGCAAAGACGCCGTGCGCGCTTGGCTGGGGAACTGAGCGCGGCTCTCTCCTAACCCTGGCCCCTTTTTGTTCTGTGGATGTGGGGAAGGGGCCAGACCTTTTCTTCTCATCGCGTATCGAACAAGACATACATGCACAGCGGTGCATGGTCCCTCCGTGCTGATGGTATGGATATTTGTGGACTGTGCATCCTGTCGCCGATCTATTCTTCACTTATTTCTTCTCTGACAGCCAGCGCACGATCTTTGATGCTTCTTTGTGCACTAAAATCCCCCTGCCAAGTAAACGTTTGCGCAAGACCTCCCGTTTTCCAGCGTGGAAGCGCCGGATGCCGTTGCCGGTGTGTTGCTATAAGAGCTTTGCGGCCTGAATTGACATAAACTGATATTTTCCTATATTCTTATGATGTTCAGCACAGAACCCGAGATCGTTCTCGGATCGAGGGTTCACGCGGGCATTTTAAGTGCAGAATAGCATTGAATTGTTCCCAAGTAAGCGTGCAGAATTAAGGAGATGTGCAAATGGTCGACATGACTAAGCCGCGCCTCGAACTCGATCAACTCTTCCGCGATATTTGTCGCACCGCTGAGATCTTCGAAACTCCGTGCAACGAGGAAACCGTAAAAACCATCCTCGACGCCTACAGCCCGCGCTTTTTGGATTCCACTGTAGCGTTTCGCACCACCGACCATCCGGTCGGCAAACGCGAACTTTCCGTGCGTTATGTGAATATGACATCGCCGGAAGACGATCCGTATGCAACGGCGTTGGAGCGCGGTTTCCTGACGCCCGACGATCATCCGGTGTATGAACTCTTTGGCGACGTGCATGCCAATTTGCCTGCGTTGGGCTGCGGCGTAGATTCAAGTGCGCAGCACGGCATGGAAAAGATTTGGCCGTTCTTCAGCGAACCTGTGCCCACTGATGCGGCTTTCCGGTTGCGGTCGGTGCGGGAAAGCGTACAGCGTTACGCGGACTACTTCAAGAAATATCATCTCGACACGTTTTCGCTTTTTGCCATTGACTATCGCAACAAGAGCATGAACATCTACTTCATCTTTCTGCCTCCGGAGCAAGGCGCGCCCCATGCGTTGGAAACCGTCAGCGACATGATCACGGATTTGGGCTTTGCGCTGCCTTCGGCAGAAGAGATGGAAGTCAATCGGGGCGCGGTGATGGTCTATATGACCTTCCGTTGGGATACACCCCACTGCATACGCACGAGCTTTGTCATTCCGCACGGGCCAGTTGCAGAGTTTCCCGCGCATCTTTCG
>CAZZNC010000389.1:0-3152 GCA_964655405.1 uncultured Anaerolineaceae bacterium
GCTGACCCGCAGGCAAATTCACGGGTGCATGGCTGGGCTGCTGATATGGGCGGTGCTCGGTTTCGGCCTTACGTCTTATATGCCCCCGCTGGGCTGGTACGCGCTCACCTGGGCGCTCGTCGGCGCGCTGATTTGGGCAGCCAAGCACATTCCCGCGCGCCCCTTCCCGCCCCGCCAACGCCGCGTCCCGCGCCCGCGCCGTTTCTGGTGGCTGGGCTTCATAGGCATGACCACCTATTTCATGGCCGTTTACGCCATCTCCGACAAGAACACCCTGCCGCCGCTGACGTTGATTGTGCTGTTATGCGCATGGGACGCGCTGGTGCTCGGGTTGGCGCTGCGCTGGTCGGGCAACGGACAGGCTTGGAACGACCGCCACAAGCTCGCGTTGATGGCCGGTGAACTGTGGATATTCGCGCTTTTCGGCTTCTTGCTGGAATCCGAAGGCGCGTTCGGCATGGCGGCGGTCGGCGTGGCGTTGATCGTTGCGCTGGAAGTGCTCGCGCGGAGGGTCAAACGCCGCGTCGGGGAAGACGTTCCCCCGCCCGCCATCATCGCCCCACCCCACCCCGCCTAGTTTTCCGCACGAAAAAACGGGGCACCCCACTTGGAGATGCCCCGCGTATTGGGGGGAAGAGGTGGAGAAGGAATGCGTTTAGTTAGCCGATGTTCCTTGCTGTTGTGCGGGTGCACCTTGCGGCGCAGGCGGGCGGGCGTTGCTCGGTCGTCCGACAGGGCCACCGCCGCGACGCATGTTTTGTCCCATCGGCTGATTGAGCCGTTCGGTCAGGCGGTCGTGCAGCCCGTCCAGGATTTGCGCGGCCTGCTCGTCGGTCAGCTTGCCGTCGGCCACCCACTGATTGACTCGCTCGGTGATGCGCGCTTCCGCCTCGCTCACCACAGCTTCCGCATCCACGCCGTTTTCGGCAGCGATTTCGGCCAGGGTCGGGGGCGTGAAGAGGTCACGCGGTTGCACACCGGCCATGTCTGCGATGACGCCCATCAACGTCATGTCCACCAACTCGCCGAACTGTTCACGCGCCCCAGAAAGAACAGCGGGGAACAGCGGCGCGCCGTTGACACGCTCGGTCAAGCGGTCGTGCAGCCCGTCCAGGATTTGCGCGGCCTGCTCGTCGCTGAGCTTGCCTTCGGCAACGGTCTCGTTCACCTTTGCGGTGATCGCGGCCTCGGTGGTGCTGACCACATCGTCCACGCTCAGCCCGTGCGCCTCGATGACCGCCGCCAACGAACCGGCGTCGCGCCATTCCCGCATGATCGCTTGCACGTCCGTGCCGCTCATATCCGCCACCGTGCCGACCAGAGAGCGGCTCAGCAACTCACCGGCACGCTCACGCGCCTGCCGGATACGTTGAGCCACTCCACGCACACCGACACGCAATGCCTCTGCCGTGTTCATCGCGCGATCCAAAGCCTCGTCCAGCCCTGCGATCATACGGTCGGCGTTTTCCTGCGTGATGCGCCCGTCAGCAACCGCCTGCGCGATCTCAGCAGTGATCTCCGCTTTCACTTCGGCGGCAATGGCTTCCGGATCCAAACCGTTTTCGCGGAACAGATCCGCAAGCGTGATGTTCTCTCCGCGTCGCGCCTGCAAATCTTCCAACGAGATACCCGTCTTGTCATGCAAACGTTGCAGCAACAGATCCAGGATATGCGCGCCGGGGCGCCGGGGACCAGTGGGCGGCAGGTTGCCCGGGCCACCGCCCGGACCTTGCGCCGCAGCCGTGCCCAACATGGTGAGAACCATCACAGCGGCAAGCACCGCAACCGTCAAACGCTTCAGCCAGGTGTTCATGTTTCGCTCCTTTGTGTTCACAAAAACACGGGTGTACCGTGTTCGCTGCCTTGATTTGTTCCCATTATCGGCACGAAATGTAACGGAACTATGAAACAAGGTCCGGAAATGTGTAAAACATTGGTAAAATAAGCGCCTGAAGCAGCCCGCAAACCATAATGAGGACAGGCCCCATGCCCCCAATGCCCGCCAGGCCCGATCTTTCCGTGATCATTGTGAGCTGGAACGTGCGCGATCTGCTGGCCGCGTGCCTGGAAAGCGTCCGTGCCAGCGCGCCGGACGCCGAGGTGATTGTGGTGGATTCGGCCAGTAGCGACGGTAGCGCGCAGATGGTGCGCGAACGCTTCCCCTGGGTGAAGCTTGTCGCCGAGCGGAAAAACGTCGGCTTTACGCGCGGAAACAATATCGCGCTGGCACGTGCGCAGGGGCGGCATGTGCTGCTGCTGAACCCCGACACGGTGGTGCACGGGGACGCGCTGGCGCGCATGGTGGCCTATCTGGACGCGCACTCGCAGGTCGGCATCGTGGGGCCGTGCGTGCTCAACGCGGATGGCAGCACGCAATCCACGCGCCGCCGCTTTCCCACGCTGGCAATCGCGTTTTTTGAAAGCACGTGGCTTCAGGGTTACGCGCCACGCGGCTTGCTGACGCGCTACTATGTGCAGGATCAACCGGACGGAGGCACGTTCGAGGTGGACTGGGTGCAGGGCTGCGCGTTGATGGCCCGCCGAGCGGTTTACGAACAAATCGGCGGGCTGGACGAAGGCTACGTGATGTACTCCGAGGAACTGGACTGGTGCCGCCGTGCCAAAGATGCCGGTTGGCGCGTGGTGTATCTAGGCGAGGCGCGCATCACGCATTACGGCGGGCAGAGCAGCGCGCAAGTGCCCGCCCGCAAGCATGTTTACTTCCAGCGCAGCAAAATCCGCTACTTCCGCAAATTTCACGGGCGAGCCGTCGCCTGGACGCTGCGCGCGTTTTTGGTGGCAAGCTACGCGGCGCAACTGGCGCAGGAAGCGGCCAAATGGGCGTTGGGACACAAACGCCCGCTGCGCGCCAAGCGCGTGCGCACCTACGCGCGTGTGCTGCGCGCGCTGACGGTCGGCGGAGAGGTGTAGGATGAGAGAAATTGCGCGTTTTGTGGTGGGGGCGCTGCCCCCACACCCCCGCAAGGGGCGCCCCCGCCCCTTGACCCCGCCGCGCGAACGCTGGCGCGTTCGGCGCGGCACGGCGAGCGGTTGGGCTTGGGAGGTCGGCAAAGGCCCGCTGCAAACAAACGCCCGTCGTCGGGGGCGCGCCGCCGTGCGCCATTCGGCGCACCCAAAGCGGCTCCGCCGCT
>CAZZNC010000390.1:0-3150 GCA_964655405.1 uncultured Anaerolineaceae bacterium
TGAAGGTATGGGTGGCGCCGAGTTTCTGCGCCATGCACGAAACCTGGCGCAGCCCGTCGCGCAACTGGGATTCGAACCCTCCGCCTTCGCCCGCGTATTGGATGATGTAGTTGGAGGCGGAATTGTTGCTGCAAAGGATGGATTCGGTCAGCAAATAGGCAATGTCCGTGCCGGAAGGGACGAGCAGCTCTTCCCGAAACAAGTTGATCATGATCGGGATTTTGATCACGCTGCGGGCGCTGTGCGGCACGTCGGCCAGAATTTTGGCCTCGTCGCCGTTGCCGAGATCCATGATGTAAACCGAGGCCAGCGTATCCGCCCCGTCGTAGTCAAATCCGCGATCCGCCATCAGCGCGAGGATGGCTTCGCGCAACGCCGCTATGTCGCGGTCAATGGCGCTGTTGCCGACCGTCACCGTCGGCAAAATGACGCGGCGGTGTGCCGGTTCAGGATCGAAGAGCGCCGCTGTCACCAAGGGGATGGCGGCCTCAATGTCCAGTTTGGTGCCGACCAACCCCGCGTGAAAAGTCAGCGTGTTGAGGTCAAAACCGGAGCCGGACGGGGGCACGTCGTAGCGTGCGGCGATCCCTTCCAGGTAGGTGCGCAACTTGCCCTCGTCGTATTCCGCATCCAGCGGCACGCTCACCGCAGCCACCGGACGCCGTTCCAAGAAGTTCCAGAAGCCCGCCCAAAAGTTGCGTTCCTGGCTGCTTTGGGCGCGTGCTTCGGCCAACATGGCCTCGCTGTTGACGCGGAAGCCGACTTCTTCGGGATAGAGCACGATGGGGCTGCCGCCGTAGTACAAATAGATCGGCTGCTCGGTGTAGACGGTTTCCCAACGCGCGCGGGCGTTGGTTTCGTTCAGTCCACCGACCGCGATGCCCGCGACGGTTAGGTCGGTGGGCAACGATTCGCGCTGGCTGCTATAGCGCACCAGCTCCAACATGCCCATCACCACCGCGCCGAACAGCAAAAGCGCCGAAAGGATTTCTAAAAATGGGAGCGAAACACGTTGTTTTTCGCCCAAACGTCCGTAATCAAGCATCGTTCGCATCCTGCGGCGCGTCAGCGGGCGCACCGCTTGCCTCCTCGTGATGTGTTGCGGTTAGAACGGTGTGGGCGGCTTGCACCGCCCGCCGATGGAACGGAACCATAGGCGGCAGTGTGTCCCACGTGGCCCAGCGGTAGCCGATGAGTTCGTGACTGAGCCGGATTTCTTGCGTGTCGGTGACCATTTCACACAGGAAGACCACCGTCAAATGCTGTTTCCAAGCGCGGCTGGTTTCGATCAACAGCGGGCGCACGGCGCGCACCTGCAAGCCCATTTCCTCGCGGATCTCACGCTCGGCGGTGGTGGCGGGGTCTTCGCCGCGTTTGATCCAGCCCCCGGGCAAGCCCCAAGGATACGGGGAATGGTAGACGTGTTCTGCCAACAGCACGTGCTCGCGTTGGGCGTCGGCCACCACGCCGACCACGCCGACCGAATAGCGCGGCTGCAACCGGTGCATCACGCGCAAAATCAGCTTGGTGAGCCAGGGTGTGCGTTGCAACAGTCCGGCGATGCGTTGCGGCCATCGTTGCGTGGTATGTCCTTCCAAAGATGCGCTTGTGTGCACGTGTACGCCACCTTTCTCGTGTCTTCCCGTGCCCAAAAGCAAAAGGCCCAGCCCATACGCTGCCGCGAAGTCTGGCCCCCCTTGCTTGCCTGGCTCAAGTTTACCCTAACGCCGTCCAAACGCCAAAAGCGGCGCGCAGTGCGTCTATTTTGCCGCTCTCTGTCTAGGAAATGCGGCGCGGTGCTGGTATAGTTGAGGCATGGAAACGCGCTTTTTATCCACATATGGGAGGCTGTTGGAAATGCCTAAAGTATCTTCGGTCAAGGAAATTTTCGAGCACATCAACGAAGGTTTCCACCCAGACAAAGCGGCTGGCGTGGACGCTGTGATCCAGTTCGAACTGACCGGCGAAGGCAGTGGGCAATATTGGATTCGTGTCGCTGACAAAAAAGCGGAAGTGCACGAAGGGACACACGAAAGCCCGACCATGACGCTCGTTGCTTCCGCCGACGATTATATTGCCGTGATCAACGGGGAACTGAACCCCATGACCGCCTTCATGCAAGGCAAGATCAAGGTCAAGGGGGATATGGGCTTGGCGTTGAAGCTGCAAACGATGTTCGATATGGGGTAAGCACGTAGCCGCACGGCTGAAAAAGCAGGGGCGGGGCGCAATCCTGGCAGGGATCGCGCCCCCGTGTATTTAGGGTAGCACGCCTGTAGCGTACAACTGCTGTAACACGCGCAGCGCCCACAGGTTGCGGTTGGGCACGCCGTAGCTGCTCAATGCCTCGGCGTTGAAGGTGTCTCCTGCGCCGGAACTGCTCAGCGCCAAGTCTGCGCCGACGCCGGACGCTGGTGCGTTGTCGTTGACGGCACGCCACACGTTGACGAGCGGCACTTGCTGTTCTTGCGCCACACCCACGATGGCCGCGTTGTAAGCGTCCAATGCCGGATACAGGGTCGGATCGCCCGGAATGCTCATCAGCACGGGGGGCGCACCGCTGGCGATGATTTGCTCGGTCACGGCGCGCAGCGTGGCGGCGAATTGTTCCGCCGGCGTGCCGGCCAGGATGTCGTTGCGGCCCACGACCACGAAGACCACCGCCGGACGGTTCGTCCGCAGCTCACATTCCAACGGGGCATCTCCTCCACAAGACGGGTCGGCGCGTGCGGGGTCGAGCAGATCGCCGATGAGCCAATCGGTGCTGCTTGCCAGTGTGCCGCCTGTGTCAAAGCTGTTGCCGCCGTTGGGCAAGGGCGTGTCGGCGTAGCTTTGCACCAGGGCGGTGAGCGCCTCGGCGTCCGGCAGTGTGTCGAAATCTGCCATGCCGTCGGCCATGTCGCCCAGGAACTGCGCGGGTGGCACTTCTCCCACCACGCTAAACGCACCGGAATTGACCGGTGGGGACAGGCTCAGTCCCTGCGCGTGGAGTGTTTGCGCGGTGGTGAGCACGTCGCCTTCCAGCGGCGTGATGTACGGGATGGCGTTCAGATCCACGCCCGCAGGTTGCGGTGGCGGGACGGGGCAGCCGTTGGTTTCAAGGCCGTAACCGGCGTCGCCCTGATTGGGGCAAGCGTCCTGCGGATCGGG
>CAZZNC010000391.1:0-3125 GCA_964655405.1 uncultured Anaerolineaceae bacterium
GAGACGGACAACAGGTAACAAAAAGGCACTTCAGACGATGCGATGCAACACACGCACGCCCAAAGAGCCCTTCGGCTTCACACACGAGCACGGGTCAGGATGGCTGCGAAAGCTCCCACCGAGGAAGCTAGTCCGCGCTGCGGTGCAACGCTTCCTTGACCCGTTCCAAACGGCTTTTGCGCCGTTCGCGCAGAGATTGGGCGTAGAAATACGCCGCGACCAGCCCCACCAAAAGCGCCACCACGCCGCCAATCAGGTACGCCCACACCTGCGCGTCCTGCTCTTCCAGCGTCTTGAGCAATTCGCCGACTTGTTCCTCGGCATTCTTGAGCAACGTGCGAGACGGTTCGGAAATCGGGGTGTTTTCGTCACTCATCGGCCTCTTCCTTTTCCGCTACAGGCAGTGTGTGCTGCCAATGACGCAATGTGCTTTCCCAACGAGCCAGCGACGTGTTGAAACTGATCAGGGGTTGGGCCACGTGCGGCGCCAGTTGCTCGGTGGTCGTAGCGATCCGCGCAGAGAAACGACGCGCCCAGCGCACCGGCACTCCCGTTCGCCGATAGCTCCACCCGCCCAAATGCGCCAGCGCCGCCAGCAAAAAGTAGGGCACCAGGCACAACACCGCCATCGGCAAAGCAATGAACGCGGTTGCCAAAACGCCCATCAACACGGTGATCTGTTTGCTTGCCAGTGCACCGCTCGCCACGCCGACAATCAGCGCCGCGCCAAACGCGATCACGCCGAGGGCGGGCAACAACACCGGCGCAATGATCGCGCGCCGCACAGCTCGCCGATGGGCGCGTACCGGATCGTCTTGTGGCAATGGCGTACCGCTCATACTTGGTCCTCCCATTCCCATTCTAGCACGCCCCCACCAATCCACCAACGCTAGTGATGCACAGGAAATCCACTGCGTGGACGGCGTTCTTTCTCCGCCACCTGAATTTCAACCGCCAAAGATGCACGACCTACACTACCAAACAGTTGACCGGATCCCAAGCCTCCGCGTATACTGACAGGTGAGATGATACGTTGATACGCCACTGCGGGTGTGCCTCAGCGGGCACGGAAAGGAGGGAGCAGCATGATCGTCGTAGGGGCGTTACCGCTCTCCCACCACAGTCAGGAGGCATCCATCCTGTGAAAAAGGAGCTGATGTGTGATTCCAGGACTGGGGTGGTCGCATATTTGGAACGTTATATCGCACGCGCCAATCCATCAAGAGTGAGGAATCACCATTGGGCAAACAGTTGACAGGTTTGGTTATTCGCACACAAAGCGGTTTCTTTACGGTTCAAACCTCGCAAGGCCCCATCATTTGCCAGCTACGGGGCAAACTCAAGAAGAAATATCAGGAAACAGACCTGGTCGCTATCGGCGACCGCGTGATCGTCGAGAAATTACCCGTTCAGGCCGACCATGTGGGCGGCGTCATCGTCCATGTAGAGCCGCGCGAGCGTGTGCTTTCGCGCGTTGCACCGCGCTCGGCGGTAGGAACGTCTGCCGAACGCGAACAAGTGATCATTGCCAACCCAGAACAAGCGATCTTCGTGCTGTCTGCGGCACAGCCCGCCCCCCGCGTGCGCAGGTTGGATCGGATGCTCGTCGCGGCGGAAAAAGCGAAAATTCCCCACATCGGTCTATGTGTGAACAAGATGGACTTGGTTGCTGATGATCCTTCTGCCACCTATGCCACCTTTGCCATCTATGAACGCATTGGCTATCCGGTGCTATACGTCAGCGCAGTTGCAAAGGAAGGCATCGCAGCTTTGCGAGAACGGCTGATAGGCAAAATTTCCGTCTTCACCGGCCCTTCCGGCGTAGGCAAAACAAGCCTGCTCAACATCATCGAGCCGGGGTTAGGTGGGCGTGTGAATGAAGTCAGCCACAGCACGCAGAAAGGCCGCCACACCACACGTTACAGCGAATTGATCCCGCTCAAAGAAGGGGGCTACGTAGCCGATACACCGGGCATCCGCTCACTGGCCCCTTGGGATGTGGAACCGGACGAGCTGGATGGCTACTTTGTCGAAATCGCCCGCTATGTGCCGACGTGCAAATTTCCGGATTGCACACACACGCACGAGCCGGGCTGCGCTGTGCGCACCGCCGTAGAACGTGGCGAGATCAGTTCCACACGTTACGAGAGCTACTTACGCTTGCGCGAGATGTTGGAAGCGGAATACGTGTACTGAGTTTCACGCAGGCCGCGTGATGATGGCGCGGCCTGCATCCTTTATGTTTGGGGGGCATCGGGGAACTGCTTGAGGTATTTGGCACGCAATCGTTCCATTTCTTGAAGCGTCTGATGGTATTTGTAGGCCAAATACGCCAGCCCCTGGAACATTTCCTCAACATGATCTCCGGTGAGCGCGCTGGTTTGCAAAAAGGGCATGTTGCCTTCGAACTTGGCCCACCCCGCCGCTTCGTCCGATGGCACGACCACACCCAGGTCGGACTTGTTGCCGATGACAACCATCGGCACGCCGGGAGCAGCAGACAAGACTTCTTCCTTCCAACGCGGCAAATCAAAAAACGTGGCGGGCGACGTGACATCATAGACCAATGCTGCCGCCAGCACACCGGCATAGAATTGGTCGCGGAACGTGCTAAAGCGATCTTGACCGGCTACGTCCCAGATGGAAAGGCGAATTTCGCGTTCCCCTAGCTTGACCTGTTTTATCTGGAAATCCACGCCGATAGTCAGAATGCGCGATTCTTCGAATTTTCCTTCGCAGTAACGGCGTAGCAGGCTGGTTTTTCCGACGTTGCCGTCACCCACGAGGACGACTTTGTAGAGGGGCGATTCACTCACGCCATTATGCTCCTCACACCATCATTTTGTCGCTAAGTATAGCACAAGCGGTCCGTATGCGTGAGCAAAACAGGCAGTCGCTCAGGGCAATTGCATCAAATTTGAGCGCGACGCCGAAGCAAGCGTGCTCAAGAGCAGCTCGGTAACATTTTTGGCACAAACTGCTCGGCATCCTCCCCACGTTTCGGCGCCTGCTGTCACCACGCAACACGCTTTTAGACTGTGCTGGGTATGCTTGTACATGGGGCCTCCTTTGTAGACACCACCCCCTATCACCCATTTTGATGCAATCGCCCTGAACCCGTCCGT
>CAZZNC010000392.1:0-3124 GCA_964655405.1 uncultured Anaerolineaceae bacterium
CCCGCGATCTCCGGCTTGACAGGCCGGCATGTTAACCGCTACACTACGCCCCCAAGCTGGCCCACATGATAGCATAGGCCGCCCGCCTCGTCAAGGAGAAATTCGCACCACCTTCCTGCCCGACGGGCCGACGCACACAGGAGCGCTTCACCCATGCGCACATTTCCCTGCTCGCTTGCCCTCGCCGCGCTGATGCTGGCACTGGCTGCTTTCGCCTGTGCCATTGAGTTCAACACCGCGCATCTGGAATTCGCCAAAACGTACACCGGCCCCACCCGTGAAGACCACAACACCCGTTCTTTCACATCTGACCAGACCGTCTATTGCTTGGTGAACGTGCGCGATGTGGAAGCGCCGGTCACGTTGGAAATTGTGTGGGTGCGCGTGGAGCGCGACGACGATGGCAATACCACCGACGAGATCGAGGTGGGACGCGAGGCACGCACATTCCCCCAGGACGATGAGGTTTTTTTTCCCTTCGGTCCACCGGATGGCGGCTGGGAAAAAGGCCCCTATCGCATCCATTTGTACTTGGAAGACGATCTGGAAATGTCGCTGGACTTCAAGATCAAGTAGCTGGGGCAACGAACGCCCACCCCACGACAAGGCGGCGTGCGCGAGGTCGCCGACCGCCGCAACGTGGCGTGTCGGCGGGCGACGTGCGCGCCGCAGCGGGGCGGGTGAGGTCAGCGCGGGCTTTTTCGCGCTGGGCGAGGTCGCCTCGACCTACGCGGATGGGGCGGGGTGTTCCGCTTCTTCCTCGGTCGCCAGCGGAATGGTGAAATGGAACGTCGTTCCCTCGTTAAGCACACTTTCCACCCATATCTGCCCGCCGTGTAGTTCCACTAGCCCTTTGGTGATCGTCAGCCCCAGCCCTGTCCCGGGTTGTTCGCGCGTCTTGGGGTTGTCGCTGCGGAAATAGGGCGTGAAGAGCTTGCGCAAATCCTCGTCGCTCATCCCGATCCCTGTGTCCCGCACATAACAATGCACCACTTCCGGCGGCCCTTGCGGATCCCAATGGTTGCGCGTCGCTTCCGCGTGGATCGTGATCGTGCCCCCTTGCGGGGTGTATTTATTGGCGTTGGAAACCAAATTGGTCATCACCTGGATCAACCGATTTTGATCCCCGCGCACCGGCGGCAACGTATCCGGCACGTCCATGACCAACTGTTGCTCTTTTTCCTCGATCTGTCCCTGCTGGGCGCGTAGCGTTTCCGTGAGCACGTTGTGGAAGTCCAACGAGATCAGCTCCAGGCGCAAATTATTGGTCTGTTGCTTGGTGAGGTCGTTGAGGTCGCTCACCAGCGTTTCCATGCGCACCACGTTGTTATAAACGGTCTGCAAAAAACTCGCCTGCTGTTCGTTGACTGCCCCCACCACGCCCTTCAGCAGCAGATCCGTGTACCCTTTCATCGAGGTCATCGGATTCTTCAGCTCATGCGCCACGAAGGACACAAACTCGCTCTTGGCGTCGTTGGCACGCTGCAATTCTTGGAAAAGCCGCGCATTGAGGATAGCCGGCGTGGCATGTTCGGCCAAACGCACCACAAAGTCCAAATCCAGCAAGTTAAGCTCACCCTCGCGGTCGCTTTCCAGCATGATCACGCCGATCACTTCGTCGGCACTGCTCAACGGCGTGATCAACTGGGCCACGCACCCGGGCAGCGTTTCGGTGTAGTCCGGATCGATGCTGACATCGGTAATCAGCGAAGGCTGCGCAGAACGCACCACACGCCCCAAAACGCCGCTGTCGTCCGGAAACGTGGCGCCCGCCTCGTCCATCGGCGATTCTGGCGGATAGCCGTAGGACGCGATCACATGCAGCTCGCCGGACTCGGGGACGCGCATCAGCAACGCGCCAGCCGCCGCGCCGCTCTTGCGCAACGCCCAATCCATCGTAATATCCACCACGCTGCGCAAATCGAGCGTGCGGTTGAGCGCCTGGTCGATGCGTTGCATCGTGTCGAGTTCTTGCACGCGCAAGGCCAACTGTTGGTCGGTCATGTTGAAGAGGCGTGCATTTTCGATGGCGACGGCGGCTTGTCCGGCAAACGTTTCCAGCAAGTCGGCGTCCTCTTGGACAAAGATGCCGCCATCACGCTTGTTGAGGCATTGCAACACGCCGATCACGCGCCCGCCCACCAGCAGCGGCACGGAAAGGATCGTGCCCGTGTGGAAACCGTCGTCCATGTCTTCTTCTGAGGCGGCGGGTTCGTCTTCGCCTTCGGTGATCTCACCGTACCAGCGCGAATCACGTACCGGATCGTTGACGATGATGGGCGCGGCACGTTGCACGGTTGCGCCAGCCAAGCCTGTGCCCGCCGGCAACCGCTTGCCGATCAGTTCCTCTCCGCCGCCGCCAACCACGACGTGGAACTCTAGATCGCCGGTTTCCTCGTCTGCCAACAACAAGCTGCCGGCTTCTGCGCCCAAGATGCGCACCGTGTTTTCGGTGATCATGTGCAGCAGCTTGTCCACGTCGCCCAGCTCGGTGGAAAGCTCGCGTGCGATCTCGTTGATGGCGGCCAATTGCTTGGCGCGTTGCTGCGCCTGGCTCAGCAGTTGCAGGCGGTTGATCGCGCTCACAGCCAGGTTGGCGATGTCCCAAAAGATGTCCTGTTGCTCGTCGGTGAAAATTTGCCCCTGCCGCGTGGATGCAACGATCATGGCGCCGAGCGCCCCTTCGCCGGTGTCCGAAAGCAGAGGTACGCCCATCCACGCTTTGAGGTGTGTTTGGGTCGGGGGCGTGTGCGGATCGCGCAACAGCGATTCGCGCACAAAATCGTCGGTGCGGATGGTTTGCTGCGTGCGCACCACCGTACTGATCAAATCGCGTCCGGCACGCCAGCGTTTGCCTTCCATCTCGCTGACGCGCTCGTCACCTTCGCTATAAAAGACGTAGTACAGCTCGTCCAGGTTGGGGTTGCGCAGCACGATGTAAAAACAGTCGGCATGGATCACACGCAACGTCTGCGCATAGATCAGCTCGAAAAGTGTATCCAAATCAATGGCGAAGTTCAGCGCGCGGCTCACCTGGCTCAGCACGGCTTGCACGCGCGCGCGATGCTCCAGGTCGTCGGCGGCTTGTGCACGCTCCACGGCCAGCGCGATCTGGTCGCTGAGG
>CAZZNC010000393.1:0-3112 GCA_964655405.1 uncultured Anaerolineaceae bacterium
AAATTGGAAGAGATCGCCCGTCATGCGGACGTGGAATTGCGCGTCCTCGTGCCTCCGCACTGGCAAGACGCCGCGCGCGGTACGTTGGCGTTGGAACGCGCCCACACGACAGGATACGATCTGCGCGTGACGCCTGTGCGCTTCAACGGCAACTTTCACCTGCATTACTTTCCGCGTCTGGGGCAGGAAATGCACGTTTTTCGCCCGCAAGTCGTGCACATTGACGAAGAGCCGTACAACCTGGCAACGTGGCACGCGCTTTGGCACGCACACAAGGTGGATGCGCGGACGCTGTTCTTTTCCTGGCAGAACATCGCCCGCCGCTATCCGCCGCCGTTCCGTTGGGGAGAAGCGTGGGTGTTGCGCCATGTGGACTATGCGCTGATGGGCACGCAGAGCGCGGCGGATGTGTGGCGTGCCAAAGGCTACACCGGCCCGCTGACGGTCGTGCCGCAATTCGGCGTGGACCCGCAAATTTTCGCACCACCGGCAGCGCCGCGCGCATCAGAAACGCCGACCGTTGGCTTTGTGGGGCGGCTGGTGGCGGAAAAAGGCGGCGCGGACTTGTTGCACGCGCTGGCTCAAGTGCGCGTGCCCTGGCAATTAGCAATTGTCGGCGACGGGCCACACAAAGCCGTTTTGCAAGCGCTCGCGGAACAGCTCGGCATCGCGGCTCATGTGCGTTTTTCGACGCTGCCCTCGACACAAATGCCGGATTTCTATCGCCGCCTGGACGTGCTGGCCGTGCCTTCGCGCACCCGTCCGAACTGGAAAGAACAGTTCGGGCGCGTGATCGTGGAGGCGATGGCTTGCGCTGTGCCGGTGGTCGGCTCGGATAGCGGCGACATCCCGAACGTGATCGGCGATGCGGGCTTGGTCTTCCCAGAAGGGGACATTGCGGCGCTGGCAGCGCATCTGCAAGCGTTGCTCACGCAGCCCGCGTTGCGCCGTGAGATGGGCGCGCGTGGACGGCAGCGCGTGTTGGCGCGCTTTACGCAAGCGCAGATCGCCGCGCAGACGGTGGCCGTCTATCGAAAGATGCTGGGCGCCACCTAGCCCAACAAAAACGCGGCCTGCAACGTGCAGACCGCGTTTCGTATGTTCGCATGGTGTGGTGTGCCTAGCCCACCTCAGGATCGGGGTTGGCAGCGGCGTCGCGTTTGGCTTTGCGAGAAGCCAATACATCCCGCAGCACGTGAATACCTGGCGGCAACACCGAAACGACGATGATCAGCAAAATCAGCGGCAGCAGATAGTCTTGGGCAGCTTCGCCCAGCAAATAGCCTGCCGTTGCCACGCCGGTGGCCCACAAAAAGCCGCCCACGATGTTGTACGTGACGAAGCGGCGATAGTGCATTTTGCCTACGCCTGCCACAATCGGCGCAAAGGTGCGCACGATGGGCATGAAGCGCGCAATAACGATGATCTTGCCGCCGTACTTCTCGTACAGTTCCTCGGCTTCGTAGAGGTACTTTTTCTTGAAGAGCAACGAATCGTCGCGTTTGAAAAGTCCGCGTCCCACGCGGTGACCAAACCAGTAGCCGACACTGTCACCGGCGACCGCGGCCAAAAAACAACCGACAGCCAGCACAGGATAGTTCAGGTGCACGCCCAGCGTGTCCTGGAGGGCTTGGTTGCCTGCGATGGCCCCTGCCGTAAAAAGCAGGCTGTCTCCGGGGAGGAAAAAACCGATGAGCAAGCCGGATTCGGCAAAGATGATGGCGAAAATGCCAACATAGCCAATCGTCGCGATGATCTGTTCGAGGTCGAAATGGATGATGTGTTCCATAGGGTATGGGCGCGGCTGTGAGGTGTTTTCCGATGCGCCCAATCTCCTTTCCTACGCCGTCGTATTAGCGTTCGCTAGGGTTTTCGATAGCGAGCGGGGGAAGTGTACCACAACTCCCTTGCAGCGCACAGAGTTAGCGCCTGGCGCCGCTTGTCGTGCGAGAGCAGCCCCAACAGTGGGACTTTGCCCCTTCCTGCGCAAGTGTGGCTATAATCAGCGCGGAACATAAGCGCAGGCCGCACGCCGGCACGGGAGGTACATGTGCATATTAGACCAGGTCATTTCATTGGGTGGTTGCTGAGCTTTGGGATCGGGATCGCGTTAATGGGGGGGCTTTCGGCCTGTGGGAGCACTACGTCAGCAGACGATGTGCTCTTGCCCACGCTGCACCCCACCGTTACCCCCGTGTCGCTCAGCACGCCTACGCCCATTCCGCAAGCCAAGACGTTCGACGTGCCTGCTGTGGACTGGGAGGACGTTTCCCACTTCCGTGCGGCCATGCGTCCGGCCTTTGCCGACGATGTGATGCCGTTCGTGGACGCCAACCGCTACTATGTGGTGGCCGAGCTGGATATCGAGGGCAGCGTCGCGTTGATACGCGGGGCGGAACGGGTGCGCTACCTCAACCACAGCCAAGATACGCTCGACGAAATCGTCTTCCGGCTCTATCCAAACTTCATCGCATTGGGTGGGACGATGATTGTGCACAGCGTGGAGGTGGCCGGTGAAGTGGTGCAACCGGTGTTGCGCGCACGTGATACCGTCTTGAGCGTGCCGCTGAGCGAGCCACTGGCCCCCGGGCAGTCCGTTGAAATGCTCTTGCAGTTCACCACCACCGCCGAGCGCGGCATGAACGCCAGTTATGGCATGTTCGGCTACCATCGGAACGTGATCTCGGTTTCCGAATGGCACCCGATGCTCTCGGTATACGACGAGGGCGAGGGCTGGTGGGAAGTGCGTCCGCCGACCAATGGCGATTCGCTTTACAACACCGATAGCCTTTTCGAGACCACGCTCACCATCCCGCAAGACTTCGTCCCCATCTTCAGCGGCTCAGAGCTGGAAACGCGCGACAACGGCGACGGCACAAAAACCGTGCATTACGTCAGTGGCCCTATGCGCACCTCCAAACTGGTGCTGGGCAAAGATTACGGCGCGCTGAGCGACAAAGTGGAAGACATCGCCATCAACATTTACTACCGTCCAGGCGGAGAAAACGCCGCTGAGTCGGCCTTGCAGTTTGCGCTGGATACCGTGCGCGTCAACAACCGCTCTTTTGGCGAATATCCTTACGCGGAACTCGATGTGGTGGAAACCTTCGTC
>CAZZNC010000394.1:0-3108 GCA_964655405.1 uncultured Anaerolineaceae bacterium
CCTCACCAAGCCCTTCACCCCCCGCGAGCGGGTCGCGCGCGTCAAGGCCATTTTGCGCCGCACCGAACCGCGCCGCGCCTCCGCTTCCGGCGATGTGCTGCGTGTCGGCAATCTGACCGTAGACCCCGCCCGCCGCGAAGCGCGCGTCGACGGGCGCTTGGTGGAGCTGCGCGCCAAAGAGTTCGACTTGCTGTTTGCGTTGGTGGAAAATCAAGGCTTGGTGCTCAGCCGCGAAAAGCTGCTGGACATCGTCTGGGGTTTTGACTTCTACGGCCAGACACGCACGGTGGACGTGCACATCGCGCATCTGCGCAACAAGCTGGCCGGTTGCACCGCCGAGATCGAAACGGTGTGGGGCGTGGGTTACAAGCTCGTCGCCGACTGAGATTTTACATCCGCCTAACATCCACTTAGCATTTCAACGTTACGCTGAGAGCAGAAACGGCCATTACTCAGGATGTTTGAAACGTTGCGTGCTCGTTTGCTTGCTTCTTACGTTGCCATTTTGCTGGTCATGTTGTTGCTGATCGGCTTTGTGTTGTTTGTGTTCACGGCCACGCGCCCGCTGCCCACCGACGACCTGGTCAACGAGCTGACCGGCACGCTGCTTGACGTGCGTTTGATTAGCCTGGCGCGCATCGAAGCGCACTTGACCGGCCCCGGGCTGGGTGTTGCTGCGCAAGGGGGCCTCGGGCAAGATTTGGAACAGCGTTTGTCCGAAACATTGAACGCCGAAGCTGAAGCGCGTGACACGCGCATTTTGCTTTTGACCAACGACGGGCGCATTATGTTCGACACCGCTGCCACGTACCGTTACGGTGAACACCTGACGGAAACCAAGCGCACGTCGTTGCTGCCGCGTGCCCGTTTGCGCATTCCGGGCACACTTTTTCGGGGACATTTTCGAGATCCTGACGGCACCGAGTGGCTTTTCGTGGCCCAATCCTTGCGCCCATTGACCGAAATGCGTCCCGAATCGCTGCTCTTGATGGTGACCGCGCCTGTGCCCCAAAAAACGTTCCAAGAAGTAGTGCGTTTGTTCGGTCGAACTTTTTTCTTGCCCTTGACCCAAGCGGGGATCATCGGCTTGGGGGTTGCGGTGGGGCTTTCTGTGTTGGTTTCGGCGTCGGTGGCGCGTCCCTTGCAGCGCATCAGTGAAGCCGCCCAACGCATCGCGCGCGGCTACTACCGTCAGCGCGTGCCCATCGAAGGCCCCAAAGAAGTGCGTACCCTGGCGCGCACCTTCAATTACATGGCCGACCGCGTGGCCGCCACCCAGCAAGCGCAGCAAGATTTCCTCGCCAACGTTTCCCACGACCTGCGCACGCCGCTTACCAGCATTCAAGGCTTTTCGCAGGCCATCGCGGAGGGCGTCGCCGCCGATCCGGAGTCCGCACGCCGCGCTGCGCAGATCATCCACGACGAGGCCGGACGGATGCACCGCATGGTCGAATCGTTGCTCGATCTGGCGCGTATCGAGGCGGACAAACTCGCTATGCGCCAACACGCTGTCGAGCCAAGCGCCGTCCTGCAAGTAGTCGGCGAAAGCCTGACGGTCAAGGCGCAGGAAAAAGGTGTGCACTTGGCGCTGCAAGTGCCTCCCGAGCTGCCGCGCATCCCCGGGGACGGCGACCGGCTGGCGCAGGTTTTCACCAATTTGCTGGACAACGCGATCAAGCACACGCCGGAGGGGGGGCGCGTTACACTGCGCGCCGACGTGGATGGGCGCGGCCTGGTTGTGGTGGTGCAAGACACGGGCGAGGGCATCCCGCCGGAAGACCTACCGCGCATCTTCGAACGCTTCTACCAGGTGGACAAAAGCCGCGAAAGCAACCGGCGCTCCGGTATGGGGCTGGGGTTGGCGATCACCAAGCAAATCGTGGAAGCGCACGACGGCACGATTCAGGTGGCGAGCAAGCTCGGCGAAGGGACGATCTTCACGGTCTGGCTACCTTTTTCCGCGCCGGATACGGCTACGCTGGCTGCCGAACGCTAAGCGTTCCCATGCGGGAGGCGGCGCGCGCGAGGTCGCCGACCGCCGCAACGTGGCGAGTCGGCGGACGACGTGCGCGCCGCACGGGGGCGGGTGACGTGCCGCGCAGTTTTTCGCGCGGCGCGAGGTCGCCCCCGCCGTTTACTCTGACGCAGGGCACACGTCCACCGTGCGCTCGTTACGATACGTCACCATGCCGGGCTTGCCGCCCTTGATCTTGCGCACATATTTTCGCCGCGTGATGTCCACCGGCACGCGCGTTTCCCCCCGCGCGCGGCTGTAGTACGCTGCCAGCGCCGCCGCCCGCAACAGCACATGCTCCGGCACGTTGCGCCCCTCTGCCTTGACGATCACGTGCGCCCCAGGGAGTCCCCGTGTGTGCAACCACCAGTCGCTCGCCTGCCCTTTCTTGAACGTCACCAGGTCATTTTGGCGGGCGTTGCGCCCCACCCAAATCACGTACCCCTCCGGCGTCACCACGCGCAGCGGCGCGCTCTTGCCCCCGCGCGGGCCAAGCGTGTGCGTCCCCCGCCAATAGCCGTTTTGTTGCAACGCCTCTTGCACTTCCGTGATCTCCGGCCAACTGCTCGCCAACGCCAAGTCGGTTTCCAGTTGCTCCAAATACGCCAATTCCCTTTCGGCAGTGGCGATGAGTTTGGGCACGTGCGCGCGGGCGCGTTTGGCCTTTTCGTAGCGCGCGAAATAGTGCTTGGCGTTTTCCAGCGGCGTCAGTTGCGGGTCCAGCGGAATTTCCAGCGGCGGATCGTCGAAATCGTACTGCGCGCTGAGCAGCGTTTGCTCCGGCTGGACGCTGTACTGATACGCCAACAGCAGTTCCCCGCTCTTGCGCAACCGTTCCAACTCCGACTCATCGGCCAATGAGCGGCGCAGCGCCGCTTGCCGTTTGCGCACGCGCGTTTTGGCTTCTTCCAACACCGCTTGAATCGGTTTTTTGGCCGCGTCGTAAGCGTCTTCGCCTACGAACGTGCCGTAATAGCGTTCCAATGCGGCGCTGACGCTTTCCATCGGCTGCCATCCCGCCAGATACGTGAGCGGATAGACGGAAAAAGCTGCCGTCAGGCCGCTTTCGTTCACCACAACCCCGGGCTGCCAGG
>CAZZNC010000395.1:0-3086 GCA_964655405.1 uncultured Anaerolineaceae bacterium
GACGGCTTCTCTGCATAGGTGTGGGGGCGGCACCGAGCCGGCGCGCCCCCATCCGTAGACAAGATTACAGGCAAATGGCTTACCGTTCCAATTGCACTTCGTACAAGAAGTACAGCGAATCGTTGGAGCCAGGCTCCCACCCCTTCACGTAAGATTGGTGCGCCGTGTACGTGAAGCCGGTATACAGCCAAACCCAGGGCGATTTTTCGGCCAAATGGCGCTGGAATTCTGCAAAGATTTCGTAACGCGCATCCGGATTGGTTTCTTCACGGCCACGCGCCATCAGGTCGTCCAACGTGTCGTCAATGTAGCCCGCCACACGATGGAAACGCGCGTCCCATTGCCAATAGCGCGCGTACATGGTGTAAGGATCGGTACGTCCGCCGTTGAGCGCGACCGCCGCCTCGAAGTCGCCCGCTAGCCAGCGATCCACATAGACGCTCAGCTCCAGGGCTTCGATCTCAACCTTGACGTTGATCTCGGCCAATTGCGCTTGGATCGCTTGCGCTTCAGAAAGCGCCGTCGGCGGTTCGGCATTGGCGACCATCACATGCAAAGTGAAGCCGTCTTCCATGCCCGCAGCGGCCATCAGTTCCTTGGCGCGCTCCAAATCCCGTTGGTAGCAAAACAGATCGTCGGTCGGCAAAGCAAAGCTCGCCATCGTCAACGGGCCAGTAACACGGCCTTCGCCCAGCGCGGCGGAGTCAATGATCTCTTGGCGGTCAAGGGCGCAGGAAATGGCTTGGCGCACTTGCAACCGATCCAACGGCTCACGGGCGGCGCGCAGCTGCAACACGTGGTAGGAAAGGGACGGCGTGCGCACCAAGGTCACAGAAGAATCGTCCACCAACAGCGTGGCGACAATCGGGTCGTTGAGCATAGCAAAATCAATGGTGCCCGCACGCAGCGCGGCCAAAATCGAGGCTTCGTCCGGAATGATGCGAATTTCTACACCATCCACGTTCGGGCCGTCGCCCCACCAATCCGCGTTGGCGGAAAGGACGGTTTTCTCGTCCGGCACCCAGTTTTCCAGCTTGAACGGCCCCGTTCCGATAGCTTCTGCGGCGGGGTCGCCGTTTTCGATCAGCTCCGAGGGCATAATCGCGGCGTTGATGCTGGTCATGGCAGAAAGCAGCGGCACGTCTGGACGGGACAAGTTGAAAACGACCGTGTAATCGTCGGGCGCTTCCATGCTCTCGATGCTGAGGTAATTGGTGCGCGCCGCTGAGGCCGTGTCCTCATCGAGGATGCGGTTATAGGAAGCGATCACGTCTTCCGCCGTGAAGTCCGAGCCGTCGTGGAATTTGACGCCCTCACGCAGATGGAAGGTGAGCTTGGTCGCGTCGCCGGAAAATTCCCAATCGGTGGCAAGCGCGGGCGCAACCTTCATATCGTGGTCGGTGGTCACCAGCGGTTCGTAGATCATACGCAGCAAAGTCAGCGAGGCAAACGCGGTTTGCGTGTGCGGGTCCAGGCCGGTCGCGTCAATGGCGCGGGCCATGACCAACGTATTGTTGCTCTGTGCCAACGTCGGCAAGCTGGCGCCGAGCAAGGACAAAATCATGGCGAAAGCCAATAGAGCTTGGCGTTTTCTGGACGATAACATCATCTTTTCCCCTTATAGATACATTAAATACACGCGAACGGACGAGGCTTGGTTGATACACTTTTGAGCCAATGGACTTGTTGTACTATCAGTATACGCCCTCCTTTGCTTCACCAGCCTGAGGCCGTGCACTCGACAACGGCTTATAGAAGATGCGTTCGGTCACGTCGGGCAACACATAGGCGGGCACAGCGCCCACTGGCCGGTAGCCATGCTGTCGATAGAAGCGCTGGGCGTCGGTGTTGAAGTCCGACACCAACAGGAACAAGCCCGCGCTGTGTTCGGCAACGATCTTTTCTGTTTCGCTCAACAACGCGGCCCCCAGTCCGGCCCCACTGTAGTCGGGCTGCACCCCGATCAATCGCAAATAGGCGCGCCCGAACCCGCCATGTGGCATCACCCACGTGAAGCCACAAGCGCGCGTCGCCGCGTCTACGTCTGCAACCAATAAAATATCCTGCCGTTGGAGCGCCGCTTGGAATTGCCCACGCGCATTTTCCTCGTCGATGCGGTAGCGTTGCCACAAGGGAACTTGCATCATCCAATGCGCAATGATCGGAACGTCATCGGCGGTCATGGGGCGGATAATGTGGGGCATGGGGGGGGATTCTCCTACTCGTTCGGGGCCGCCGTCAATTTCGCGCAAAAATCGCGAATGTTGCCGCAATAGGTCATGCGACGATGTCGCACTGCCGGTTTACGTTCCGAAGGGATCCGTGCGTCCGGTTTTCACATTTTCCGTTACACGGGGTGGTCTATACCACAATAGTTACTCTACATAACAATCCAACGCAAGTCAAGTAACCCGCCAACTTTGCTCGCGGACTTGTCGCTTTCGTCCCCATATCAAAACCGCATAGCTGCGAGAAGCGCACGCCAAAATGGTGTCCCAAAGCCACCGGTCTCAGCGCGCGCCCCTGCTCCACAACACGCCTCATAGGGAGCTGCAAGATCATTCCGCGCGGACTGTCTTACAGCTCCCGATAGCGTTTTTTATCCCGTTCCACGCCTCCCTTTAGCCACCCGACGTGATATGCAAAATCACGCCGGAGTTGCCGACCAACCAGCCCTCATCGGCACTGATGATATGCAGCCCGAACAAGTCGGACTGTGTGCCGCTTTCGACACGTTCCCAGCTTGTGCCGCCGTCCTGTGTGCGCCACAACACACCACTGCCGCCAGCCGTCCACCCCGTTTGTTCGTCGTAAAATGCAATATCTTCCAGGTAGCCAGCAGTCTCATCCAGTTCCGCAGGCAGCCACGACTGTCCGCCGTCTGTGGTATGGTACAGCCCCTCGCCAGCAATCCAACCTTGCTGCGCATTGAGGAAGGCGACCGCGTGGGTTGCCCAGGGGCACGTGGGGTAACCACAAGACAGGACTTGCTGTTCCCACGTTTGTCCCCCGTCCGTCGTGTGTACAATTTGCCCCTGCCCGCCAACCGCCCACCCCTGCTGAGCATCCACAAAGGCTACTTCGCC
>CAZZNC010000396.1:0-3070 GCA_964655405.1 uncultured Anaerolineaceae bacterium
AAACTTGCATCCTTTTTCGCTCCCCCGGGGGCAGGATGTTGTGCTGCGTTCCCTGACCTCACCGTACCTCGATTATAAGCAGAAAAAGGAGGAGAGGAAACCTCGGCGCTTTGTGCCGTGTATCTTTAACGGTTGACACAAAAAAGACGCAAATCCGAAGTAGCGTTTTGCTGTGCAGTCAAACGCAAAGCCCCGAAGGGGCGCTACGTTACGCCGCGCCTGGTCCAAAACGGCGGGCCTACAGACCGTTGCTACTCGCGTTCTAGAACCTCACCGGCTGATTTGAATTTCAACCGCCAAGATACACTCCCCAGGCAAGCACACGTCCGCCGAATTATCCAAAAGCGCATTTCCACGCTACACTATGCCGCGACATTCGTTTGGAACGCCTATTGACACAGCGAAGAGAGCTATGAGCGACGAACGCGATTCCCTCGACCCTTTGTATACACCAGACACCGATCCGCATGACGACTTTGAAGAAGAAGAGATCGAAGCGTATTGTATGTCGTGCCGCCAAAAAACGCCGATGGAAAATCCACAGCCGATCTGGACGCGACGCGGCGCGCCGGGATTGCGCGGCACGTGCGCCCATTGCGGCACGACCGTTTTCCGCATGGGCAAAACAGCCGCCCATGATCGTTTGCGTCGTCCAAAACCGGTACAGGTTGCGGGCAAGGAAGGTTCGCGTGGCGGACACAAAGTGCCCACCTCGGTCACGTACATCAATTACAGCATTACCGATGTTGAATTCGCCGAAATTTTGGCCGAGGATCTGAACCGTATCGGCATGGCAACATGGCTGGCAACCACTCACGCGGACGATGTGCAATGGGCAACCGGCGTGCATCCGGCGTTGGTGGAATGCGACAAGATGATCGTTGTGTTGACTCCGCTGGCCGCCAAAGCCACGCATGTCCAGGAAGCGCTGCAATTCTTCCTGGAACACCGTAAGCCCATTGTCGTGGCATTGCTGGGAGAAATGGAAATTCCCGACGAACTGCGCCGCAAGCCCCGCTTTGACTTTCGCGGAGACGACTATAAGCAACAGTTCCGCCACATGGTCGAGGCGCTTTCCAGCTAGGCACGTTTACGCTCAATAAGCGCGCAGGATTAGGAAAGCGGCCAGGCGGCGGAGTTGTTCCTGTGTGGGATTGTCAATGCCTGTGGCATCCAGATAGTGCAAAGCGGTGCTGTAATGGGCTTCGGCCACGTGACTTGTTTGTGTGGCGGCATTCACCTTTTCAAAGATGGCTAGCACCTTTTGCACATCCGCTTCGCTGATCTCTCCTTTGGCGTAGATACGCTGCAACGTGGCGCGGTCTGCGGCGTCGGCACGCTCCAACGCCACGAGCAGAGGGTAAGACTTCTTCTTTTCGCGGATGTCTTCTGTGGTTGGTTTGCCCGTTGCGTCGGCCTGCCCCCAAATGCCCAAGTAATCGTCACGGATTTGGAAGGCAATCCCCAAGTGGCGTCCGAACTGCGCATAAGCGCGGATGATCGCTTCATCGTCTGTGCTGAGCAGCGCACCGAGCGCGGTGGCCGCTTCTATCAACGCGCCCGTTTTATGTGCGGCCATCGTCACGTATTCGTCGGGGGAAACGGTCGAACGTTCCGTGAAGTCAATATCCAGCACCTGTCCTTCCGCCGTCCACAAACAGGCTTGGGACAGGGTTTGGAAGGCGCGCACTGTACGTTCGGCGGGCACGCCACGTTCCACCAAACGCGCCATCGTCAGATTCGCCAATGCGTAAAGGGCGTCTCCGGCGTTGATCGCCTGTGTAGCCCCCCAACGTACCCACACGGTGGGATGGTGGTGGCGCGTTGGCGAGCGATCCATCACGTCATCATGCACCAATGTAAAGTTATGGAGCAGCTCCAAGGCCACCCCTGCGAACAAAACATGCTGATAGTTGCCGCAAATGGCTTGTGCGACGAGCGCCATGAGCACCGGACGCACCTTTTTGCCGCGTCCCTCGCCAGGCTTTTTCCCCCAGCCAAAATGGTGATCGATCATTTTCCAAAGCAGCGGTGCCACTTCGCGCTGAGCAGCGCGCACAGCGTACATTTCAGCTTCGATCTCAGTTTGCAATGCGCCAAAGGCGGCGGGGTAACAATCAACATTCATCGGTTTTCGTTTCTCTGCTCAAGAACATCAGCGCGCCGGATTTTATTTCACAATGCACAGGAGCGCCTTTCGGTGTGTTTGCGAGGAGAGTATCCACGACTTGGAAGCTGGGGGCAAATTTTATTGCGGCATCGCGGCAGCGTGTCCTGGGCACTCGAAAGTTACGGGGCGCCGATGTTGGCCGTTGGTGCACGGACCAAGGATACACCGCCAGAGAACGCGGCTTTATGTCCGGCGAGGGATACGCTATACTCTGCCCGCTGTACGCCGGTGCACGTTAAACACGCAGCATGACATCGGTAACGTGTTGGCAACACAACGAAAACGTGATGCACATGACCCAATTTCTTCCCCTGATATTCGCCGGCTTCGTGGCGGCGGCAGGCTTTACGCCACTCACGAGGCGGCTGGCTTTTGCTTTGGGCGTGCTCGACCAGCCCAACAACCGCAAAATTCACACCGATCCCACCCCATTGATGGGCGGGCTGGCGATTTACGGCGCGTTTGTGTTGGCGCTGCTGCTTTTCAGTCCCCCGGGCTACATGGTCGAGTCCGGCGCTGTGCTGGCGAGCGTTTCCTGGCTGGTGCTGGTAGGCTTTTTGGACGACCGCAACGGCATGAGTCCCTGGATCAAAATGGGAGGGCAACTTATCGCGGGCATGGTCGTGGTGGCAGCGGGCATCCGTGTCGGTGTGTTTCCCTGGTTGTGGCTCAATGTGGCGGTGACGCTGTTTTGGCTGGTCGGCATCACCAACGCGATCAACTTTTTGGACAACATGGACGGTTTGGCGGCAGGTATTACGGCCATCGCCTCGTTTTTCTTTTTCGTCATGGCCGTGCAAGAGGAACTCAGCCTGGTGAGCAGCCTGGCCGCTGCGCTGATGGGCGCTTCGGTCGGTTTTTTGCTCTACAACTTCAACCCCGCCTCGACCTTCATGGGCG
>CAZZNC010000397.1:0-3054 GCA_964655405.1 uncultured Anaerolineaceae bacterium
CAGTACACCGACTGGATCGCCGACGAGCGCCGTATGGCGTTGACCCGTGACGGCATGTACATGCACTGCCTGCCCGCCGACCGTAACGTCGAGGTCGCCGACGCGGTCATTGACGGACCGCAAAGCGCCGTTTATGACGAAGCGGAAAACCGTCTGCACGTGCAGAAAGCGGTCATGGCACTGACCATGCGTTAGAGTGCCCCCCCGCCTGTAGGCATGTGAAAGCAGAGGATAAAGCCGATCAGCCGCCTGCGGGGGGTGGTCGGCTTTCGTACACTTTTCGAGCTTGGGTAGGAAACTGGGAAAATTGTAGACGAGGAGAATGACAAACGCGATGGCAACAAAAACAGCAGTTATAGCCGTTGGTGGAAACTCTTTGATCAAAAGCAAGGACAAAGCCGCTGTCGAATATCAGTGGGAAGCCGTTTACGAGACGGCCAAGCACATCGTGGCGATGATCCAGGACGGTTGGAACGTGGTGGTGACGCACGGCAACGGCCCGCAAGTGGGTTTTATCTTGCGCCGCAACGAGCTGGCTGCTCACGAAGTGCACACCACCCCGTTGGACGTGATCGGCGCGGACACGCAGGGCAGCATCGGCTACATGCTCCAGCAGGCGCTGGACAACCGTATGCGCGAAGTAGGTGTGCACCGTGCCGCCGTGACGGTGGTCACACAGGTGCTGGTGGACAAAGACGATACGGCTTTCCAAAACCCCACCAAGGGCATCGGCGGCTTCATGGACAGCTACGAGGAAGCCAAGAAGTTCGAGGAAGCGGGTTGGCAGGTGGTGGAAGACGCGGGGCGTGGTTGGCGGCGCGTGGTGGCCTCCCCGGACCCCAAAGAAATTATTGAATTGGACGCGATCAACACCCTGGTACAAGGTCATTTTTTGGTCATCAGCGTGGGCGGCGGCGGCATCCCCGTCGTGCGGAACGCAGAAGGCGCGCTCAAGGGCGTTCCGGCGGTGATTGACAAGGACCGTGCCTCGGCGCTGCTGGCGCTGGGCCTGAAGGCCGACCTGTTCTTGATCTCCACAGCCGTAGAAAAAGTGTCGCTGAACTTCAACACGCCCCAACAAGTGGACTTGGAGCGCATGACGTTGGCCGAGGCCAAGCGCTACATGGCCGAAGGGCACTTCGGCAAGGGCAGTATGCACCCGAAGATCGAGGCAGTGGTGCGCTTCTTGGAAAACGGCGGCCCCAAGGCCATCGTCACCAATCCGGAAAACATCGCGCGCGCGCTGCGTGGCGAAGCCGGTACAGCGATTGTTCCGGCCTAGCGAGGGCGCGTCATCATGTATGTGACCGAACTACGTTGTGTGGTGTGCGGGCGCAGCTATGCGCCCGCCGATGTCCAATACACCTGTCCGGAATGTGGGCAGGTGGGCACGTTGGACGTGCTTTACGACTATCAGGCGTTGGGGCAGGCTGTTTCCCGCGAGGAGATCGCGCACAGCGCCGAGCCTTCGCTCTGGCGCTACCGCCCGCTGTTGCCGCTGGCTGCCGACGCTGCCGTGCCGCCTTTGGCGGTGGGATGGACGCCGCTCTATGACACACCGCGCCTGGCCGAAGACCTCGGCGTGGCGCGCGCTTGGGTCAAGGACGACGGGCGCAACCCAACCGGGTCGCTGAAAGACCGCGCCAGCGCGCTGGTGACGGCGCGGGCGATGGCCGAAGGGATCGAGGTCATCACCACCGCCAGCACCGGCAACGCGGCGGCAGCCCTGGCCGGTTTGACGGCCAGCGTGGGGATGCCTGCGGCGATCTTCGTGCCCGCCACCGCGCCGGAAGCCAAGATCGCGCAATTGCTGATTTACGGCGCCAAGGTGCTGTTGGTGCAAGGCAATTACGACGCGGCTTTCGAGCTGGCCGTGCAGGCCTCCGAGCGTTACGGTTGGTACAACCGCAACACCGGCATGAATCCCTACACGCTGGAAGGCAAGAAGACCGCCGCTTACGAGATCGCCGAACGACTCGGCTGGGACGTGCCGGACGCGGTGATCGTCAGCGTGGGCGATGGCAACATCATCAGCGGCCTGTACAAGGGCTTCTACGACCTGCGCGAGCTGGGCTGGATCGAGCGGATGCCGCGCCTGATCGGCGTGCAAGCCGAAGGCAGCGCCGCGTGCTACCAGGTCTGGAAGGCGGGCGCCGATCCCGCCCGTATGCAGCCGATCAACGCCCAGACAGTGGCCGACAGCATCGCCGCCGACCTGCCGCGCGACCGTGTGAAGGCCGTGCGCGCCGTAACGGAGACGGGCGGCGCGTTCGTGGCCGTGCCGGACGCCGACATCTTGGCGGGTATTCCCAAGTTGGCGCAACTGACCGGCGTCTTTGCCGAGCCGGCGGCTGCGGCCACCTACGCGGGCGCGCGCGCTGCGCTGGCGGAAGGGCACATCCAACCGGACGAGCGCGTGTTATTGTTGGTGACCGGCAACGGCCTCAAGGACATCAAAAGCGCGATGCGTGTGGCCGGTGAGGGCGTCAGCGTGGCGCCGAACATGGACGACGTGGAAAAAGCGCGCCAGCAACTGGGCTTGCCGACGTTGCGTTAGGCGGCAAGCGGAAAAGTGTGCATTCGGGTTTTGGGGCGGGCAAGCGGGGGCGTTGCCCCCGCGCCCCCAGCGGGAGGCGCAGGCGTTCACTGGCGGCGGACGCTCGCCACAGGTGAGCACGGTGCCAAACGGCGCGTGCCGCGCCGTTTGGCGGGGTCAAGGGGGCGAAGCTCCCTTGCGGGGGCCTGGGGGCAGCGCCCCCAGGTTCGAATGCACCCAACGGAAAAAAGGTGGTCGCGTTTGCCCAGCCAATCGGCTACAATGGGCGTAGATGAAGCGTTCTGCCGGAGTGTGGAATGAGCCAAAAACCTGTGATCTCTGTGGTGGCGCCCGTCTATAACGAAGAGGGCAACTTGGAGCTGCTTTACCAGCGCGTTTCCAAGGTGCTGGAAAGCACGGGTGCCCCCTGGGAACTGATCTTGGTCAACGACGGCAGCTATGACCGCTCGCCGGAGATCGTGCGCGCGTTGCACGAACGCGATCCGCGCGTGCGTGTG
>CAZZNC010000398.1:0-3048 GCA_964655405.1 uncultured Anaerolineaceae bacterium
AATCGAGCGTTCCACTGCGCGCGGGTCAACGTTGTGGCCGGTGACAATGAATTTGACCCAAATTTCCGTGTAGACTTTCGGGTGCGTGTCACCGCGCACACCTTCGACCTGAACTTCCAGCCCCGTCACCTGCTGCCTTTTCTTGCGCAAAATGCTAATCACGTCCATAGCGGTACAGCCGCCCAGCGAGGTCAGCAATAGTTCCATCGGTGCGACCCCGCCGTCGTGCCCGCCCACCGCCTTATCGGCGTCGAGCGGGATGGTGTAGCCGTTGCTGCTGTGACCGGTGAAAATCATGTCGTCGCGGAACACGACTTTGCTGCTTTTGCGTTGTCCCATTTGTTCCATCCTTTTCCGCTGCCGTATGATGACATGCCGCTTGGCGATGCAGCCCATTGTAACGCAGAAATACGTCCTTGAGGGGGATGCAAATTAGGCTCAGAGCTTACATCTGCTGCGCGCGCGGCGCAACTGTTGGCCGCCGCGTGCATCCAATGGGATGGACGTTGCCGAGCCGTGAGCGCGTGTTGCTGGGAAAATCGGCGCTTGCAGAGGGGCATCTTTGGGGGTTCGGTGGCAAGTGCGCTATGATTGGCATGAAGCCGCTTTGTCACACATACAGTTCGAACCCTGGGGATGCTATGAATGAACCACACAGCGATGCCGCGCTTGTCGCTCGGCTGAAGGCTGGCGACCAGGCTGCCTATGCGCAGTTGGTGGACGAACACGCCGGACGCATTTACCGATTGGCGTTGCGCATGATGGGCAACGAAGCGGACGCCGAAGACGTGCTGCAAGAAACGTTCCTGAACGCTTTTCGGTCTATTGACCGTTTCGAAGAGCGCTCCAGCCTCAGCACGTGGCTTTACCGCATTGCCAGCAACGCGGCCTTGATGCGTTTGCGCCGCAAAGAACCGGAGCAGATTTCGGTGGACGAGCCGTTAGAGCGCGACGACGGCGATTTCATCCCGAGGCAATTTTTTGATTTTTGCTGTCTGCCGGAAGAAGACTTGTTGCGTGACGAGGCTGTCGCGGAAATGAACCGCGCGGTTGAATCATTGCCGGTTAATTTGCGCACCGTTTTCGTGCTGCGAGACATCGAGGGCCTTTCTACCGAAGAGACGGCCAACGCTTTGGGGCTGAGCATTTCGGCGGTGAAAAGCCGTTTGATGCGTGCGCGTTTGAAGCTGCGCGAGCGTCTGAGTCAGTATTTTTCGCAAGGGCCGGTGATTACGGAAACGAGGTGAGCCGGTGAGCACGGATCAAAACGAGCGAAATGGGCTGCAAGAGCCGCAAACCATCAAAGGGTGGGGCGCTGACGCCGAACAAAATTGCACGCATTATTTGCGTCACCTTTCGGAGTATTTGGACGGGGCGCTGAGCGAGGAACTTTGCCGCGAGATCGAAACGCACATGGCGCATTGCGACAATTGCCGTGTGGTGGTTAACACGCTGAACAAAACCGTTGCGCTCTACCAGCGTTTGCCCGCGCCGGAGCTGCCCAACGCTGTGCGCGAGCACCTGTACCGCGTGTTGCGGCTGGACGACTTTTATGCACCACCCCGTTCTGATCCGTCCTGAATGGCCGGACGGGCGGGAGCTGTTTCTATGCAGATTGAAACTTTTGGGCCGGGTTTGCATCTAATCCAAACGGTGACGAAACGAAAGTTCACAGATAGCCACATATAGCCGACGTGAGGGTTTTGGTATGGCGAAAGTGCAAGAGAAAACCATCGAGCGCAAAAAGAAAAAACAGAGGCGGGTGATTGTCTTCAGCACGCCGACTTGCCCGCATTGCACCCGCGCCAAACGCTATTTGCGCGCGCGCGGTGTGCGTTTCCGTGACGTTGACGTGAGCCGCGACCAAGCCGCCGCGCGTGACATGGTGCGGCGCAGCGGTCAGCAAGGCGTGCCGGTGTTGGACATCGGCGGCAAGATTGTGGTTGGCTTCGACCGCGCCAAGATCGATCAATTGCTGGGGCTGTAGCCGCGCATTTTTGCCAATTGGCAAACCGACAAAAAACGGGCGATCCCTTTTGGCAGCGGATCGCCCGTTGTGTTTTTTGTGCGGAAGTGTGTCTAGGGGGTGTAGGGTGTGGTTTCCAGCCCTGCGCTCAGCCACGCACGGATGCCGCCGTCAACGTTGACGACCGACGGGTAACCTAGCCCAATCAGGATGTCCGAAGCCACACGGCTACGGTTGCCGCTGTTGCAAATGAGGTAGATTGTTTTGTCTTTGGGCAGCTCTTGCGGCGCGCGTTGCTGAATTTCCGGCAGCGCGATCAAGGTCGCGCCCTGCGGCACTTTCGGCACGCCGATGGCGGCCCACTCGTCGGGGTTGCGCACGTCCACGATGATCGCATCGGGATTATCTTTCAATTGCTGGTAGGCTTCCTGAGCGGTGACCGTCGTATAGGTGGCGGGGGCGGCAGTTGCTTCGGCAGGCTGCGGGGTTTCGTCTGTGTCCGAACCGCCGCAAGCGGCCAGCGCCAGCATGATCGCCAGTGCCAACGTCAACAACAAGAACAAGTTCCGTTTACGCATGGTATTAGGTGTCTCCTTTGGGATGTTTTGAGGGGAAAACGTTAGGCATGTCGCGCGGAAATATGCGCGTGGAGGGTGATGATTTCTTCATTGCATTGTGCATGGGCGGGCACGCTGGCATGTCGCAGCACGATGGTGTTTTCCACCCGCGCCCCGTCCCCAACGGTTGCCCCTCGCTCCAAGTAAACATTCGGGCCGATGCGTGCGTTTTGCCCCACGCTGACGTTGGGGTCTATGCGCACAGGCGGCACGATGCGCGTGGTGCTGGGAATTTCGCTCAGGATATGCGCGTCGCGTCCTTCGGCCAAGAACACTTTGGTTATCGTCAACAAATCGGCTTCGCGCGTCAGGTGCAAACGGCGTTTGGCCGTCACATAGCTGACCGCCTGCCCGTCGCTGATAGCCGTCTGAATGGCGCTGACGATCTCGCGTTCTCCGCGTGGGGAGACGGGAACGCCGTCCAAGTAGCGCAGAATTTTCGGTGCGAAGGCGTAAAGCATGATG
>CAZZNC010000399.1:0-3040 GCA_964655405.1 uncultured Anaerolineaceae bacterium
CCGCCCGCCCCGCGCGAAGCGCGGCGCAAAGCGGCTCCGCCGCTTTGGGTGCGCCATTCGGCGCACGGCGGCGCGCCCAAACCGGCGGGCAAACGAATACACGGAGGGGGCCAAGCTACTGGTCGCTCCCCACTTCGGTTTTGACCAAGCGCACGCCCAGCGTGCTCGCAACGATCAATGCCACTGCCCGCGCAAAGGTTTCGGCGGCCTCGCAGGCTTCTTGGTCGGCTTGATATTGGCGCAAAAACTCGATGTTGGCTTGCGAGTCCACGGAAAATTTATCCGTCGTGCTGAGCCTCCGCCGCGAAAACTCGCTGCTAGTCATGTGTTCCGTTTGCGCCAGCAACAGGGATTCTTCCGGCAGCGTCAAATACACTTCCCAGGTATGGTGAGTATGGGTAATTTCGGTGAGCAATCCCTCTTTGTCCGGCTCGGAGCTGTGCGTTTGTTGAATTGTGTGCCGGAGTTCCACATTGTACACGGCGTCCATCGGGATAGCTCGTCCGTGTGCGCCGCTCATGAACACGCCCAGCAGTCCGGTCGGCGGCACAAGGCGGATGGTGCGTTGCTGCGGGTCGAAGATGCACTGATTGAAGGCTGGGGTTTCTTCCCCCTTGCGACGCGGGGCGACATCCTTAGCCAGGCGCAACATGACGCCGCCGCGTCCTTCGCCCAACCACATCCCCGGGTATTGCACAGGGAGGTCAATGCCCTGTGCCCAAAGCTTGACCCGCTGCGGGCCGATGTCCTCGCGAGCGTGCGGCATCAACGGGCCGGTGACTCCGCTTCTCGTGGACTGTGGTGCCGTTGCGCGCGGCAGTTTTTTTGCGCCGAAGATTTTGAGCGGACAACCGATGTATTCAGCCAATGCACGCCCCGCTTGATGCGCAGCTTCGGCGTAAAGCGTGTTGTTGCCTTTCGGCCAGCGCACCAGTTCCAACCAACGAGGTTTGTCGATGGCACGGCGCGACAGATGAAAACCCAGCCGCCAGCGTTGCGCTTTTTCCTCGTAGCCGATCACCACCGCCCGCACATATTCCAGAGAGAGCACCGTCCCAGGCAAACGACGTTCAGCGGCAAACCCGGGCGTGTATTCCATGACCACAGACCCGCGCATCACCCAAAAAGCAGGCGTGCCGGAAAGGAGTTCTTCACCGGCGGGAACTAAACGCCAGGTGTCTTCTTGAATTTCGATATCCACTCCGTCGGCTGAAATGGTGGTCATTTCCCCACCTCTGCTCGTCTCGCTGTATCATATATGATAAGTTTAGAGAAAACGGTCTCTCACGTCCAGCAATCATGCGGACACTGAACACTTTTTATCACTTTCATCATAGGAGAACTCGAACTCATGGGCAAGCGAGGGAAAAAACAGGCTTCCAAAGCTGCTGAAAGGGGCACGAAACATCCACTATTGATCTACCGCAATTTGGGGCGGCGCTACAAACCACCGGCGCTATTGCTGATTGTGCTGGGCTTCTTTGCGCAATTGCCAAACTGGATCGTCGAGTTACAAAACGAATGGGTTGAGCCGGAGGCGTTGGCGAAGGTCGGCGGGGTGCTGATTTTGGTGGGTGTGGGATTTTGGCTTTTCGCGGTGCTGGCCGAAAAGCGCGCTTATGTGCAGTGCCGTCCGGACTTGTTGGTGGTGCGCTCGCCGTTTCGGCGCACGATGGTCAGCTATCGTCGCATCCGGCAAGTGCGCTCGGTGCCTGTGACAGAAGTTTTCGAACGCGAAAAGGTCAAAGGGTTGGGGCGCGTGTTGCTCGCTCCGCTTTGGGGCATGATGGCTGTCGAAGTGCAGATGAAATCCTGGCCGCACTCGCCCAAGTGGTTACGGCGGTTACATGGACGCTATCTTTTTACGTCCAAAGGGGAGAATTGGGTCTTCATTGTGCCCAATTACAGCCTGCTCGTGCGCGATTTAGAAGAAGCGCAGCAGCGCAAGAAGCAGTCCGAACGTCAATACACGAGCGGCTATCAAGACCCTATCTCGCGCTTGGAACAGCGCCGCCGCTGAACGTTGCTCGCTAACACAAAACACAGGCGACCTGCTCCAAAAAGCGGTCGCCTGTGGCGTGAGTACGGTTAGGCAAGCGTGCAGAAAAAAGCCGCTTACTTCAGCTCGACCGTTGCGCCGGCTGCTTCCAGCTTGCTCTTGGCGTCTTCGGCAGCTTCTTTGCTCACATCTTCCATCACCGCGCTGGGGGCGCTTTCCACCAAGTCTTTGGCTTCCTTCAGCCCCAGGCTGGTCAGGCTGCGCACGACCTTGATCACTTCGATCTTCTTGGGGCCGATTTCCTTCAGCATAACGGTGAATTCGGTCTTTTCTTCTTCTTCCTCAGCGGCTGCGCCAGCAGCGCCGCCCGCCATCATTGGGAACGCGCCCATCGCCATCGGAGCGGCGGCTTCCACTCCCCAGGCTTCTTCCAACATCTTCTTCAGCTCGGCGGCTTCCATCACCGTAAGGCTGCTGAGTTCTTCGACCAGTTTCTGTAGATCAGCCATGGTTTTATGCTATCCTTTCATCACTTGTGCGTTTCAGTGTGTTGAGACTGTTTATTGGCTTATAGATGATGCGCAGCGTAGCCAGGCTATGCTGCTTCTTCTTTCTGGCTGTAAGCAGCCAGCACGTTGACCACGCCTTCGGTCGCGGCGCGCAGCACTCCCACCACTTGCCGGCTGGGTTCTTCCAACAGGCTCATGAAGCTGGTGAGCGGCATGGTGACCATGCCCGCCATTTGGGCACGCAGCACGTCCATCGGCGGCAGCTCGGAAAGCGGTTTGAGTTCGGCTTGCGAAAGGGTCGTTTCGCCGAGAATACCGCCTTTGACCACCAGTAATTCTTGTTCCGAGGCGAATTCGAGCAGCGTTTTGACCGCGCTGGGCAGGTCTTGGAAGGCAAAAACCGTCGCCACCGGCCCGCTGAGCAAGTCGTCAGGCACGATCATGCCCACTTCGCGCAGGGCAACCTTGAACAATGTGTTTTTGGTGATGGTGAACTGAGCGTTTTGCTCACGCAATTTGCGCCGCAGCGCGT
>CAZZNC010000400.1:0-3019 GCA_964655405.1 uncultured Anaerolineaceae bacterium
CATCTGGCGCATGTGGTACGTTTCCGGCGCGCGCTGGGCGCTGGAAGGTGGCAAGCCCAAGCATTACTACCACATCCGCTATGCTGAGTCCGACGACGGCATCCATTGGCGACGCGAAGGGATCGTGTGCATTGACTTTCAGTCGGCGGACGAGTACGCTTTTGGCCGCCCGTGCGTGCTCAAGGACGGGGACACCTACAAGATGTGGTACTCCTATCGTGGGAAAAGCTACCGCATCGGCTACGCGGAGTCCACTGACGGCATCCACTGGCAGCGCATGGACGACCAGGCCGGCATTGACGTTTCAGCGCACGGGTGGGACGCCGAGATGATCGCATACCCTTTCGTTTTTGAGCACCAGGGCCAGCGCTACATGCTCTATAACGGCAACGGTTACGGCAAAAGCGGGGTTGGGCTGGCCGTGTGGGAAACTTCCGGCTGAAAGCAGCAGCCCGCGCCTCCTCCGTCCGTCCACAGAAGATAGGCAAGCCGTATGATTCCTTTCAACCGTCCATACCTCACCGGTCGTGAGCTGGAGTACATTCAGCAAGCCCACGCCAACACCCACCTTTCCGGCGACGGGCCTTTTTCCAAACGCTGCGAAGCGTGGCTCGAAGAGCGGTTGGGCAGCCACAAGGCGCTGTTGACGCACTCCGGCACGGCGGCGCTGGAAATGGCCGCCATCTTGGCCGAGATCGGCCCGGGGGATGAGGTGATCATGCCTTCGTTCACCTTCGTTTCCACCGCCAACGCCTTTGTGCTGCGCGGCGGCGTGCCGGTCTTTGTGGACATTCGCCCCGACACGCTCAACATTGACGAGCGCCTGATCGAAGCGGCGATCACCGAGCGCACCAAAGCGATCGTGGTGGTGCATTACGCGGGCGTGGCGTGCGAAATGGACGCGATCATGACGCTGGCGGAAAAGCACGGCCTGCTCGTGATCGAAGACGCAGCGCACGGCATCCTCGCCGGTTATCGCGGGCGTCCGCTGGGCAGCATCGGGCACTTGGCGTGTTTGAGCTTTCATGAAACGAAAAACATCATCTCCGGCGAGGGCGGCGCGTTGTTGATCAACGATCCGCGCTTTGCGGCGCGTGCCGAAATCATCCGCGAAAAGGGCACCAACCGGCGCGCGTTCTTTCGCGGCGAGGTGGACAAATATACGTGGGTGGACATCGGCTCGTCGTTTTTGCCCAGCGAACTGGTTGCGGCCTTTCTCTGGGCGCAAATGGAGGAGGCCGACGCCATCACGGCGCGACGGCTGACCCTGTGGGAGACGTATCACGCGGCCTTCGCAGCGGTTGAGCACAACGGCCAGGTGCGGCGCCCCATCATTCCGTCGAGCTGCGAACACAACGCACACATGTACTATTTGCTGCTGCCGGACCTGGCAAGCCGGACCGCGTTCATCGAGGGGCTGAAGGCGCGCGGCGTGAACGCTGTTTTCCACTATGTGCCGCTGCACAGCTCACCGGCGGGGCAGCGCTACGGGCGCACACACGGCGCGTTGCCCGTAACAGACGAAGTGAGCGCGCGGCTGGTGCGTTTGCCGCTGTGGATCGGGCTGCGCGAACAGCAAGAAGAGGTGATCGCGCAGACGCTGGAACAACTGCAAGACCTGGGAATAGCTCACACGCCCCCCTCTGCGACGGTGTAAGGCCATGTTCAACGCAACACGCGCACAACGGTGGATTGCCGAAAACAAGAAACTTCTCGCGTTCGCCCTGTTGGTTTTTGGAGCGGCGCTCTTGCGGCTGTTGACCTTCGATCGCTATTTGCCCTACGAGGACAAAATAGACGAGGTCACCTACTTTTTGCTGGGGCAGCGGATACGCGGCATCGAAAATCTGGGTTATTTAGACATTGACCGCTATATCACCGGTTTGCTGCATTCCTACATCAACGCCGGTCTGTTGGAGCTGATTGATTGGCTCAACCCGCAGCCCTGGTTCGTGCTCGCAAACTACCTGTATCCGCTGCGTTTGGTCAGCGTCCTTGTGGGCACGCTCACCGCGCTCCTTATGGTCACCGCCGGATGGCAACTCGGAGGGGCTTACGCGGGGTGGTTGGCGGGTTTTGTGTGGGGGATGGCACCGATCCTCGTTGACCGGAACAGCGTGGCCGTGCCCGACCCTTTCGTCTATTTGTTCATCACGCTTGCCTTGAGCAGCGCCATCCGTGCGTGGAAGCAGCAATCGCCACGCTGGTTGTTCGCATCCCTTTTGGCGGGCGTCGCCGTCATCTTCACCAAAGCCTGGCCGGTCACGGCTATTTTGCCGTTCGTGCTGGTTGCCGCCGTGCTCACTTACCGGCAGCCGCGCCGCATGTTGCCCTATTTGGGGCTGTATGCTGTGATAGCGGGCGTTTCTTTCGCCTATTTCATGTACCGCATCGACCCACTCGATCCCAAAGTTGCCGAACGGGCCGGAGAAGTGGAGGGCTTCCGCAGTACCGGCCTCCAGAATGCTTTTTCTTGGGCGCTCGTTTCCAACAATTTTTGGTACGCCATGTACCCCATCGGCAAAACGCTCTTTTGGGCGGGCATAGGCGGAGGGCTGCTCGCGTATTTCTACAATCGCAAAACACGCGGGCGCACTCTCTCGCTTTACTATCCGGCGGGGTTCTTGCTTTTCGCCCTACTCACGATCATGGTCACTGCATCCTTCATCACGGTGAATTTTGGTCGGATACGCCATTCACTTCCCGCCGGCGTTGCCCTGATCATCATCTGGAGCGCGATGGTGACACAAATCGGCTGGGCGGTGCGGCACAGCTTGCAACTGCACGGTTATGCCGGATGGCGCTTGCGTTGGGGAACAGCGTTGCCGGTCTGCATCGCTTTTTTGGCACTGGCGCCCGGCTATGCTCTGGGTGATATACAACATATCAAGGACTCCCAACGCCCCCACGTGGTGGAAATGCTCTGGCGCTGGGCTGATGTCAACATGCCCAACGACGGCATCGTGCTTTCCAACGAACGTAGCGAGCTGGAGCGCACCTGGAACCGCGTCTGGGGCGG
>CAZZNC010000401.1:0-2986 GCA_964655405.1 uncultured Anaerolineaceae bacterium
TTCGCGCCGATGCCGGAATGGACGAGCGCCACGCTGGCCGGTCACGCGCTGCGAACGTGGCAAACGGGCGACTTCGCGAGCGCGCAAATCGTGCCGCGCAGGCAGGGCGTGTATGTGACCTTTGCGCCCCCCGCAGCCGATCCCGTTCCGCCGCCGCTGGTGGGTGAGCCGCTCGGCGCGCCGCTGAGCTTGCGAGACGGCGGGCGCTTTGCGCTCTGGCGCGCCGAACCGGCCATGCTCGCCATTCCGCACGCGGCGGACGTGCCCTCGGACGTAGGCGTGCGCTTTCTGGGCTGGGGACTGGGCGCGCCGTTGCAGGCGGGGCAGAGCGTGCCGCTCGACCTGTATTTCCACGTGGACACGCTACACGCCGAGCGCGGCATCTGGACATTTGCCCCGTTCGCGCACGTCTTCGACGGGGCGGGCGCGCGGGTGGCGGTGGTGGACGGGGCGCTGTTGCCGCCGCTGGCCTGGCGCGCGGGCGACGTGCTCGTTTACCGGCTGTGGCTGGCCGTGCCGGAGGGGGCAGCGGAGCCGTTCAACGTGGCGGTGGGCTTTTACGACGGCGTGCGCGGCGTCAACGCGATCTTTCGCGTGCCGCAAGGGGACGCGGTGGAGTTCACGCCGACGATCCCGCTGACGCTTGGGGCGGCAGAGTAAGGCAGCGCGCAAGAGGTCAGCAGGCGCATTGGTTATCCAAAATCCCCAATCGAGCAAGCGCTATCTGCACTTGCTGGCCGTGCAACCCCGGCTCGCTGATCTCGACTCCCAACTGCGCGCTGATTTGCACCAAATCGTTGAGCGTCGCCTCCCCGCGCTCCAACAGCCCCAGCTCCAGGATCTGCACAAACACTTCCGCAGTCATCTTCGACCGCCGTTGCACAAAATCACTCATCGCCCCTTGTTCTGCTGCTGTCTCGTGCAAAAGCTGCTGGATTATGGCGCTTTGTCGGGTATACTGGTCCTTAGTTGTTTGGCGCATGGTAGCTTCTCCTTGTCGTTAGAGACAATGGATAAAGGTGAAACCTACCATGCGTTTTTTGTTCTTAGCTTAATGGCTATGGGCAGCGTCCCCACATGCGCACGCTACCCCTTGCGCCGCATCTTGGCTTGCAGCTTAGCCCAGCTATCGCGCAGCGTCACCGTGCGGTTGAAGACCACCTGCCCCTCGCGCGTGTCCGGATCCACCACGAAATAGCCCTTGCGCTCGAACTGGAAGCGCTGCCCGGGCTGTGCCTGGGCCAACGACGGTTCGAGCTTGCAGCCCGTGAGCACTTGCAGCGAGTTCGGATTGAGCAGGTCGGTGAAGTCGCCGCCTTCCGGCACGGCGTTGGGGTCGGGCTGCGTGAAGAGGTGGTCATAGAGCCGCACTTCCGCCTCGACGGCGTGCGCTGCCGAAATCCAATGCAACGTCGCCTTGACCCTGCGCCCGTCCGGTGCGTCGCCGCCGCGCGTGGCCGGATCGTAGGTGCAATGCAGCTCCACGATGTTGCTGTCCGCGTCCTTGACCACGTCCGTGCAGGTGATGAAGTAGGCGTAACGCAAGCGCACCTCGCGCCCCGGCGCCAGGCGGTAGAACTTCTTGGGCGGATCTTCCATGAAGTCCTCGCGCTCGATGTAGAGCACGCGCGAAAAGGGCACTTGCCGCGTACCGGCGGACTCGTCCTCGGGGTTGTTGATCGCGGTCATGTGCTCGGTTTGCCCCTCGGGGTAGTTGGTGATCACCACCCGCAGCGGGTTGAGCACGGCCATGCGCCGCTCAACGCGCTTGTTGAGGTCCTGGCGCAGCACGTGTTCGAGCATCTGAATATCGACCACGCTGTTGCTTTTGGAAACGCCGATGCGGTCGCAAAACTCACGGATCGCCTCCGGCGTGTAGCCGCGCCGCCGCAAGCCCGAGAGCGTCGGCATACGCGGGTCGTCCCAGCCGCGCACGTGTCCCTGTTCCACAAGGCGGCGCAACTTGCGCTTGCTCATCACCGTGTAGGTCAGGTTCAGCCGCGCGAACTCGATCTGCGTGGGCGCGAAGATGCCCAGCTTTTCGATGAACCAGTTATACAGCGGGCGGTGCGCCTCGAACTCCAGCGTGCAAAGCGAGTGCGTAACCCCCTCGATGCTGTCCGACTGCCCGTGCGCCCAGTCGTACATCGGGTAGATGCACCACTTGTCGCCGGTGCGCGGATGCGTGGCGTGCAGGATGCGGTACATCACCGGATCGCGCATGTTCAGGTTCGGCGAGGCCATGTCGATCTTGGCGCGCAACACACACTCACCGTCGGCCAATTCCCCTTTGCGCATCTGCTCGAAAAGCGCCAGGTTTTCTTCCACCGAGCGGTTGCGGTAGGGGCTTTCGCGCCCGGGTTCGGTCAACGTACCGCGATACTCGCGGATCTCCTCGGCGCTGAGGTGATCCACATACGCCAGGCCCGCCTTGATCAGCTGCACAGCCCACTCGTAAAGCCGCTCGAAGTAGTCCGACGCATAGCGCAGCGCGTCCCACTGGAAGCCCAGCCAGCGCACATCTTCCATGATCGCGTCGATGTACTCTTGCTCTTCCTTGAGTGGGTTGGTGTCGTCGAAGCGCAAATTGCACTTGCCGCCGTACTTTTGCGCTGTGCCGAAGTTCCGACAAATGGCCTTGGCATGGCCGATGTGCATATAGCCGTTCGGTTCGGGGGGGAAGCGCGTCTGCACGTGGTCATAACGGCCCGTTTGCAAATCTTCCTCGATCATCGCGTGGATGAAGTTGGAGGGGGCGGTTTCGTTCGTTTCGGGTTTGTCGCTCATGGTCTCGCTTATCCGTTTGGCGCTGTGTACAAAGCTCGGACGGGTTGGCTTGCGGTGGGGGCGGGGGCGGCGGGGGCAAAGCCCCCGCAACGCCTAATCGCTGAAGCGCGCGATCTGTTTTTGCAGCTCGCTCCGATCCACTTGCGGGAACGCGGTCAGCAGCGCGTCGAAGCGCCGCATATACTCCACCAGCTTTTCG
>CAZZNC010000402.1:0-2985 GCA_964655405.1 uncultured Anaerolineaceae bacterium
GCTTGATGGATCGGCAGGTGGTAGACGCGCTAAAGGTGATGCGCGAGCATAACCGCTTCATTCGCGGCATGACCAGTTGGGTCGGCTTTCGGCAAACGGGCGTGCCGTATGTGCGCCAAGAACGCCACGCGGGGCAAACCAAATACCCATTGCGCAAGATGATCCGCTTTGCGCTGGACGCGATCACCGGTTTTTCGTACTTTCCTTTGCAAATCACGATCTACGCCAGTTTGTTGCTGGCGCTGGTCGCTATCGTGGCGGTGCCGGTTGTGGCCGTGTTGCGGCTTGCCGGCAGCCAGTTGCAATTCGAGGGGCAAGCCACGACCTTGATTGTGGTATTGCTGATGAGTTCGTTTCAGTTGTTTTTCTTCTTCATCATGGGGCAATACATCGCTCGCATCTATGATGAAGTACGCCACCGGCCCCTGTACGTGGTGGCCGAGGTGCTGGATGGGGAAACGCAAGAGACACCCGCCCCAACGTCCACCGCTTCCGCCACCGCCACAGAAAACGGGCCGGCGGCAAGCCCCTAGCTGGCACGGTAGGTTGTTTATCGGTGGGAGGACCTAGCTGTGACGGACAAAACGCAGCCTGAAAGTGCCAACGACTCACCCGACATGGACCGCGTACAGGAATATCGGCGGTTGGTGTTGGAGTATGAAGCGCTGGATGAAGAAATAGACACCTTGCTGGCGCGTCACAACGGCGCGACGGAAAAGATGTCCGCCGAGGCTTACGATCACTACCGTGATTTGGCACGGCGGAGGGACTATGTGTATTACCAGATGAAAGCGCTGGAACGTCAGCTTTTCCCTGATGACGACCTGTAATTGTACGGAACACAGTGGTAAGCTTTGGGGCATAGGTTGTACAGGTATCGGTTTGGCCGGAAAAAACTCCGGCACTATGAGACAACGTAAGAAAGGTATACACAGTGGCTGAAGAACGTAAACTGATCACGGGACCAACTTTCGAGGAAATGCTGCACCCGGAGCTGATCGATCCGGAAATTCGTGAAAAGGCGCGCCGCGCCAGTGTAGAAGCGCCGCTCGATTCCATCAACCTGTTTCGCATTTCATGGCGCGATTTCGACAACAAAATCCAGCATGTGGTGTTGCCCAAAGAGCTGACCGGCGTGGACACGCCTATCGCCGTGCTGACCAGCACGCACTTTCCCACGCGCAGCCACAAGGTGGGCGCCACCTACTCCGTGCTGATTGAAAAAGAAATTTTCGGCGACGTTGACCCCTGGAAGCACACCTTGATCTGGCCCTCGACGGGCAACTACGGCATCGGCGGCGCGTATGTGGCCGGACGTATGGGCTGCAAGAGCATCGTCATTTTGCCGGAAGAGATGAGCGAAGAGCGCTTCCACATGATCGAAGAGTTCGGCGCTCAGGTCATCAAGACCCCGGGCTGCGAAAGCAATGTCAAGGAAATTTACGACAAGGTCAAGGAACTGATGGCCTCCGACCCGAACATGCGCAACATGAACCAATTCGAGGTCATGGGCAACTACCGCTTCCATTATTACGTGACCGGCAACACGATCATTGATCTGGCGCGTGAGCTGGCCGAACGTGGCGTTGGCGCGGGCAAGGTCTCCGCCTACGTTTCCGCGATGGGCAGCGCGGGCACGATTGCCGCCGGTGACCGCCTGAAGCAAGAATGGGCCGACCACAAGATCGTTGGCCTGGAACCGATCCAGTGCCCCACGCTGGCGCTCAACGGTTATGGCGGCCACGACATCCAGGGCATCGGCGACAAGCACGTGACGTGGATTCACCACGTGACCAACATGGACGCCATTATGCTCATTGACGACATGGAATCCAAGCTCGGTTTGCAGATCTTCGCTGACGAGGGCGGCTTGCGTGCCCTGACCGATCATTTCGGCATCCCGCAAGAGACGGTGGACTACCTCAAGACACGCCTGGGCATCAGCAGCATCTGCAACATTCTCGGCGCCATCAAGACCGTGAAGCACTACGACATGGGGCCGGACGACCTGGTCGTGACTGTCGCCACCGATGGGCTGGATCGCTACGGCAGCGTGATGGACGCGATGCGCAAGGATTACGGCGTGGTGGACGAGACCGAGGCCATCGCCCGCGTGCGCAGCCTCTTCCACGCCCGCACCACCGACTACATTTGGGACGGCACGGCGGACATGCGCGCCCGTTGGCACAACCTGAAGTATTACACGTGGGTCGAGCAGCAGGGCAAGACGGTCGAGGAACTCAACGCGCAGAAAACCTCCGCGTGGTGGGAAGCCGAACAGGCCAAGGTGCAGGCCATTGACGAAAAGCTGACCGCTTATCGCAAGACAGGCAAAATCTAAGCTGAGGGAGCATACGGCGTGTACCCCGAAGATCGCGTGCTGGTGGGCGTGATACGGCGCAAGCGTGACCTGGAAAAGGCGCGCAACGAGCACTGGTATCGCGTGCCGCAAGGCAAAGCGCCCAAGGGGGTACACGCCGAGTATGTGGCCTTTTATCTCAGCCGCGCTTTCGGTGAGGAAAACGGCAGCATCCGCTACTACGCACGGCGCACAGGTATCGAGCTGGTCAGGCGGCGCGAACTGCTCCCCCAAGAGACCACACGTGCCGACCACTGGTATCACAAGCTCCAACTGGGCGAACTACGCCTCAAAGACCCGCCTATCACCAATCCGACCAAGCGACCTGTAGCCTTCATCTACACCACCTGGGATCGCTTTGTGCAAGCGCGGGTGCTAGCCGATCTCTACAGCAAGGCCGATTACTTCGTAGACCGCGTTTACTACGCATTGAAGCGGCGCGGAGTGAGCATCGAACACATCGAGCGCATCTGGGAAGCCGAGCACCGCTTTCCGCAAGACGCCGCGCACGGTGCACAAATCACGGTGCAATGCGAGCAAGGTATCGTCGTGGCTTCTACGCAGCCGGAAGGGGAACACGTGATTCCACTTGGTCCTTCCGACGACCCGCGCGCGGTGCGTTACAG
>CAZZNC010000403.1:0-2948 GCA_964655405.1 uncultured Anaerolineaceae bacterium
GAACGATAGCCAATGCAAGGAACTTCGAACGGGTCATGTCTCTACACTCCTAACCGAAATCTCCAAATATATAGGGATATGGTGCTGTTCACACTATAACCGACACGGTTAATCGCGTCAAGTTTCCTGCCCGGAGATTCGGGATCTGGGGGCCGAACGTCGTACATTTGGCGAGCGTGCTATACTAGGGATACTATAAATCCCCGCGTGTCAAAATTAGGTGTTTGGGCCTAACATGGACACGCAGCATCAGAGCATTTTTATCATAAGGAGAGAGAGAACTATGAAGGCTCGTTTAGGTGTCGTGTTGACGTTGGTCGTCGCGCTCCTAGCCGGTGCGATTGCTGTCACACCTGCTGCTGCACAAGACCCGATTAAGGTCGAAGTTTACTTCCCGATCTCAGTAGATAGTCCCATCACCGACATTTTGAACGGCTATGCGGAAAGCTACGAGGCTGACCACCCCGATGTGGACATTGTTTTCTCTTACGAGGGTGGCTATGGGGACGTGAAAAACAAACTGCTGACCACCATCGAGGGCGGCGGCGATTTGCCCGCGTTGGCGATCATGCTGGCTACGGACATCTACGACTTGCGCAACGCCGAAGCTATCATGCCCTGGGACGCTTTTGTGAGCGACGACTACCTCAGCGACTTCTTCCCCAGCTGGCTTGCCAACAGCACCTACGATTACGACCTGGACGGCACACCGGAATTTTACAGTATCCCCTTCCAGCGCTCGGTGGTGCTGATGTACACCAACAAGACGCTGTTGGAAGAAAACGGCTTCGCGCTGCCCACCAACTGGCAGGAATTGGCCGAAACGGCCTCCGCGTTGACCACCGAAGATCGTTGGGGCATTCTCATTCCCAATAGCTGGCCCTACTGGATGTTCCAGCCGTTCGCCATCGGCGCCGGGCAGAACATCGTTTCCGAAAGCGACACAGACGTTTTCTTCGACACGCCCGAAGCTGTGGAAGCCTTGCAGTTTTGGGTAGACCTCTACGAAAAGTACAATGCCACGCCCGCCGGTGTGCAGAGCAATTGGGGCGACGCTCCGGGCTTGTTTGCGGACGGGTCAGCAGCCATGATCTTGCACAGCACCGGCTCGATGCCCAGCATCTTGGACAAGGCGGACTTCGAAGTCGCCGTGAGCGCGGTCCCCGGCAAAGACGGCGGCTATGCCACCGTGACCGGCGGCGGCAACCTCTACTTGGTAGCGGGCACGGACGACGCAACCGCTCAGGCTGCTTGGGAGTTCGTGGAATGGCTCACCAGCCCCGAAATGTCGGTGGATTGGAGCATCAACTCCGGCTATCTGCCCACACGCATGAGCGGGTTGGAGCTGGACGCTTGGAAAGCGCATATCGAGGATGTGCCTCAAGCAGCGGACGCGGTGGACGCTTTGCAATATGCAGGGCGGGAATTCTCCGTGCAGTCGCTCGGTGACGTGCGCAACATCTTGCACGGCTACATCCTCAAGGTGCTCAACGGGGAAATGTCCCCCGCCGATGCGCTGGCCGCTGCGCAAGCCGAGGCCGACGAGGTGCTGAGCATTTTCAAGTAGCGCTCGACGCACGCTGAAAACTCTAGAGACGCCGCTCGTGGCGTCTCTTTATTTACCACTCGTGGGGGCGGCGTGCCGTTGGTTCACGCTGCCCTGCCTCCGAGCCGTTGTGAGGTGAAATGCCGATGAGCACCCCATCCGCCATTTTGAAATTGGGGCGAGCAAGAGGGCGGCGCATTCGTGTGCAGCTCTTGCCGTACCTGTTATTGTTGCCGACGGTCTTTTTCGTTTATCTCTTTACGATCAATCCTTCTTTGCGCGTCTTGCACGACAGCCAGGTTTACTACCATCCAAATTTGCCCGCACGCCCCAAGATGACCGACTTGGGACTGCCCGGCGTGCCGGAAGAAGTGCGCACGCTGCGCGGCCCGCACGATGTGGGTTTGGCCTATTTTCGTGCCTTTTTGCAGCCCCACTCGCGCATCGGCGAACGCTTTTGGCGCGTGATGAAAAATACGCTGCTCTACGTGGTAATTACCGTGCCCGCCAGCATGTTATTGGCCTTCATCTTCGCCGTGCTGCTCAATCGCACGGTGCGCGGGATTGGATGGGCGCGCATCGCGTTTTTCTATCCCACAATGCTGCCGATGGTCAGCGCGGCCACGATCTGGCTTTTTTTCTTTACGCCGGAATACGGACTGTGGAACTTGGCGTTGGAAAAACTCGGCTACAGCGGCCCGCAAAACTGGGTCATCAACCCCAAGCTGGCGCTGTGGAGCTTGGTCATCGTGGCGATCTGGAAAAACGCCGGCTACTTTATGATCTTCTACCTGGCGGGGCTGCAAAACTTGCCCACGGACGTTTACGAAGCGGCGGCGCTGGATGGGGCGGGTTGGTGGACGCAAATGTTCCGCATTACACTTCCGCTTTTGCACCGCACCACGCTTTTCGTCAGCGTGGTAGCCGTCATTGGTGCGTTTCAAACCATTGATCATGCGCTGGTGCTCACGCGCGAACTGGTCACTGGCGAGGCGGACTTGCTGCTTTACGAAGTTTATTGGCAGCGCTTTGAAAACGCCGATTACGGCTTAGCCAACGCCTTGACCGTGACAATGATCGCGATTCTCTTGACGTTGACCATGCTCAACTTTTTGATCTCGGAGCGCAACCATGCCTGAGCCGACATCCCCCACCGTCATCGTGCGTTCCAAACGTCCCTGGCGTAGCTGGCTGATCACAACGGCAACGGCCACCTTTGCGCTTTTGTGGGCGGTGCCCATCGTTTGGGCGTTGGTCGTGTCCTTACGTCCGCCGGACGACGATTTGGGGCGTGGCGATATTTGGTTTGGGGAACAGATCACGCTAGACAGCTATCAAAAAGCCACCGAGCTGGCCCCCTTCTTCCCAAACTGGCCGGACGAGCCTTTCCCGGGACATTCGT
>CAZZNC010000404.1:0-2941 GCA_964655405.1 uncultured Anaerolineaceae bacterium
CTTGCTGATCGGGCTAGGGGCGCCGGTGCGCATTTCCGAACAGCCCTTGACCGACGAGCGCTATGGCTCGGCGCCCATGTGGAATTTGCGGATACATTCCCACATCGGGCTAGATGTGTGGAAGGCGCGCATCGGCTGCGACTCGCGCTCGCGCTTCAACGTGTGCTACGACTTCCAACCGGACTTGACGCGCGAAACCAGCTACGCGCTGCCGAACGCCGCTTATTGGGTTGAGCCGGTGCTGGATGCGATCACACTTCCGCAGGTGGCGCACCGCGCGCGCGGGCAGGACAAGCATTTGCGCGCGAGCAAACCCGCCCTGCGCAAACAGCTTTTGCGCTACACACGCGGCGATCGTCGTTTTACCCGCTCAGCTTATACGCGCTTGGCAGCGCAGCATCCCGAATTCGCGGAACATGCGCGCTCTGTGGGCGATCTCTGGTTCGTTACCGTGCAGACCGTCGAGCCTGCCGGTGAGGCGCTCACGCTTGACTTGGAGGTGGAGGACAACCACACCTACCTGGCTGGTGGTTGGGTGACGCACAACAGCCGTCGCGGGGCCAATATGGCCGTGCTGCGCGTAGATCACCCCGACATTCGCAGCTTTATCACCTGCAAAACCAGCGAGGGCGCCATCACCAACTTCAATATCTCGGTGGGCATCACCGAGGAATTTATGCGCGCGGTGGAAGCCGACGGCACTTACGACCTGGTCAACCCACAGGACGGCACCGTGTGGGAAACGGTGCGCGCGCGTGAGATTTTCGAAATGATTGTGCGCCAGTCCCACCACAACGGCGAACCCGGCGTGCTCTTCCTGGACACGGCCAACCGCCACAATCCCGTCCCGCACCTGTACGAGATCGAAGCCACCAATCCCTGCGGCGAACAGTTTCTGGGGCCGTATGAAAATTGCTGCTTGGGGTCGATCAATTTGGCGCAGCACGTGACCGCAGACGGGCGCGTGAACTGGGAGCAGTTGCGCGACACAGTGGAAACGGCCACGCGCTTTTTGGAGGACGTGGTCACGGCCAACGCCTACGTGCCCGCCGTGCCGCAACTGAGGGAAGCTGCGCACCGTGTACGCCGCATCGGGTTGGGCATCATGGGCTTGGCGGATATGATGTACACGCTGAGGGTGCGCTACGGCTCGGAGGAAGGGCAGGAATTCGCCGGCCAGGTGATGGAGTTCGTCCGCTATCATTCCATGCGTACTAGTGTCGAGATGGCCGAAGAACGCGGCCCCTTCCCCGCCATCAAGGGCAGCATCTACGATCCGGCCAATCTCACCTGGCAACCGCCCCAGCCGCTCACCCCCTACACGCACGATTGGGGACGGCCTGTGCTGGACTGGGACGCGATTGTGCAGGGCATCAAGGCGCACGGCATCCGCAACGGTGCGCAGCTCACCGTGGCGCCCACCGGTACGGTTTCGACAGTGGCTGGCGTGGAAGGTTACGGCTGTGAGCCGGTCTTTGCGCTGGCGTATGTGCGCTATGTCAACGACGAGGATCGCAAGCTCACGCTGCAATACACCAGTCCGCTTTTTGAGCGTGCGCTGCGTGAAGCCGGCTTGGACGACGAAGCGGTGCAGCGTGTTGTGGAGCGTGTCAACGAGATCGGCACGTGCCAGGGCATCGAAGAAGTGCCGGAGCACATCCGCCGCGTCTTTGTGGTTAGCAGCGACGTGACCGCTGAAGAACACGTGCGGATGCAAGCAGCGTTGCAAGCCTTTGTGGACAACGCCATCTCCAAAACGATCAATTTTCCAGAAGGTGCAAACGAAGCGGATGTGGCTACGGCTTACCAAACGGCCTGGAAATTGGGCTGCAAGGGGTTGACCGTTTACGTGACAGGCAGCCGTGAACAAGTGGTGTTGGAAACCGCCGCCACCGCCAAGAAAAAGCAAGGCGAAGAAAGCAGCGAGCCGGTACAGCAACCGCTCTTTGGGGAAAAGAAGAAGCCGCGTCCGCGTTACTTGACCGGCCAAACGTACCGTGTGCAGACGCCGCTGGGCACGACCTATGTCACGATCAACGAAAACGGTGAGGGCAAGGGGCACCCCTTCGAGGTTTTCATCCACACCGAGAAGGCCGGTTCGGAGCGCGCCGCCGTTTCCGAGGCGATGGGCCGCTTGATCTCGTACATTCTGCGGATGATTTCGCCGGTCAGCCAGCGCGAACGCTTGATCGAGATCGTGCGCCAACTGCGCGGCATCGGCGGGGAGCGGGCGATTGGCTTTGGCCCTTCGCGCGTGAGCAGTATGCCGGACGGCGTGGCGCAGGTGCTGCAAGAGTACCTGGATCACAGCTCAGAAGACGCCGATGGTGCTGTCCTGTTCCCAACCGTGCCGGAAGCCCAGCTGCCGTTACCGCTGGAAGCGCACAAGCTGGGCGACCTGTGCCCCGAATGTGGCGCGGCGACGCTGGTGCGCGAGGAAGGCTGCCGCAAGTGTTACAGTTGCGGCTATAGCGAGTGCTAGAAATGCTAGAGTGACCGAGTTCTGCTAAAGTAGGGTGGGGGCGCACGCTGGGCCTCTACCCTTGTTCTATCTGCTGTCGCACACACCACGCGAGGGCGCAGATGCAATACAAACGGGTCTTGGGCATCCTGAGCATAGCGGCGGTTTTGTACATGATCGGCAATGCGTTCGGGGTGTGGCATCTTCGCTACGCGCCGCCTGTTTCCCGTGATGCCCGGCTGCCTCCGGGCGCCGTCTACCATCCGGACGAGTTCGCCTATGTCGGCATTCCCTACCGCATGTTGGTCAAAGGCGAGTGGAATCCGCATTACTACCACAATCCCACCATCAATTTGTACACCAACCTGGTTGTTTTCGCGCTCTCCGGCGCGGCGGGGCAGCCGCACAACCTGACCGCCGGTGACCGTGAGATCGCGCCTTTCAACCTCTACGTGCTGGCGCGCAGTCTTTCGGCGTTGT
>CAZZNC010000405.1:0-2940 GCA_964655405.1 uncultured Anaerolineaceae bacterium
ATGGTACGGCCTCCGTGTCGCCCCAAAACGTGGGGCGGCTATTGACACAAAAAACGCGGGTTCGCCCGCAAACATTGCGCCACACATTCCGCCATCGCACGCGCTGCCACCAGGCGCACGGTTGCTTGCCCGATTTGTGCGATGCGCTGGATGGCGCGTTCGGTTAGCAGCGGCTCGACGATATCGAAATGGCGCGGGGTATCCCAACGATGCAAAAAGTAGTGGTGTTGGGCGCGCTGCCCCTCAAAGCGCAGCGTGCAAAGGGTCGGTGTGGACTGCACGTGGTAGTCCACGCCGACCCGTTCTTCCACATGGTGCAACGTGGTGTTGGCTTCGTGGCCCACTCCCAACAGCAAAATATAGCCGTCGTCGCGGTGCGCCAGCTTGCCATACGGCGAAAGATCGTCACAAGGAGTGACCGAGTGGATGTGCGCTTGCGTCAGTTCCTCGGCCAAAGCGCCGAGCGCCGCCACCGAGTGCGTCGGGTGGACGCTGCGGACGGCTGCGGGGCGCTGACGGAACGTTTCGGGGATGCGCCCCGTCCAACAAGGCGTGCGCTCCACGTCGAAAACGGGCGGGTGCTCGGGATCGTGTGTTGGCTCGCCCGTCAGCGTGGGCATGAGCACTGTGCCGCTTGCCCCCACCACCATCAGCAGCGCGTCAATCACCGCCTCCGCCCCGCCTTGCACCCAACCAAAGCGGCTCAACGCGCTGTGCACCAGCACAACATGCCCTGCACTCAAATCCAGTTTTGCCAGGCGCGCCGCGAGCAGCTTGTGGGTGATAGGCGTTGTGGACATAAGTTGCGCCGCCCCGTGTACTTTGCGCGCTTACCCCTTGATGCCGGTGAGCGCAATGCCCCGGATGAAGGTCTTTTGCGCCAGGAAGAACAAGATCAACGTCGGCAACATCGCCAGCGCAGAAGCGGCCATCATCAATTGCCATTGTGCGCCGAACTGGTTTTGGAACATCTTCAGCCCCAGCGAGATCGTCCATTGGTCTTGGTTTTGCAAGTAGATCAACGGGCCGAGGAAATCCCGATAGTTCGCCACAAAGGTAAAGAGCGCCACCGTCGCCAACGCGGGCTTGAGCAAGGGAACGATGATGCGCCACAGGATGCCCAGCTCGCTCGCCCCATCAATGCGCGCCGCTTCGCTGATCTCGTGCGGAATGGAGAGCATGAACTGCCGCAACATGAACACATAGAGCGCGTTGCCGAAAAACGCGGGCACGACCAGTGGTTTGATCGTCCCAATCCAGCCGAAATTGCGGTAGATGATGTACAAGGGGATCATCGTCACCTGGGCGGGCAGCATAATCGTGCTCAAGTAGATCATAAAGACCACGTTACGCCCAAACCAACGAATACGCGCAAAACCGTAAGCGATCAGCGTACACGAAACCAGCGTCCCGATGATGTTCAAGCCAGCGATCACCATCGTATTCCACATATAACGCCAAAAGGGGATGTAGGTGGTGGCCCTGGAAAAATTTTGCCACTGCGGGTGCATCGGGAAGAACGAGGGCGGCATCTGGAAGATTTCCGCGTCGGTCTTCAGCGCCGTGACCACCAGCCAATACAAGGGAAAGACAAAGGAAATCGCCATCACCGTACAGATGATGTACGCGATGCCAAGCCCTACGCGGCGCTGAAAGATGCGATTGTGCCGCCAATCCGCCGTCGCGGAGTGGGATGCCTTGTGCGTTGTGTCCGAATGCGTTGTCATCGCTCAGCCCTCCGCGTAATAGTGAACCCACCCTGAGGTGCGGAAGATGATCAAAGTTGCCAGCAAGATGATCACGAATAAAATCCAGGCTTGCGCGCTGGCGTACCCCATCTTGAACTGCTGAAAAGCTGTTTGATACAAGTTCATGCTGTAAAACAAAATCGAGTTGGCCGGCCCGCCCGCCGCCCCCTCCCGCGTGGCCGTGAGCACCCAGGCTTCCGAAAAGTATTGAAAGTAGCCGATCAGGTTGATGATGATCGTGTAAAAGATAACGGGGCTGATCATGGGCAGCGTGACGTGGCGGATGCGTTGCAGCGCGTTGGCCCCGTCCAACTCGGCGGACTCCAACAGCGTTTCGGGCACGTCCTGCAACGCGGCCAGGTATATGAGGATGGTGTTGCCTCCAAACCACATCCCCATGAAGATCAGCGAAGGCTTCGTCCAATCTGGATCGGTCAACCAGCCGATAGGCCCCAGCCCAAACCAGCCCAAAATGACGTTGAGCACGCCGTATTGTCCGTTGAAAAGCCACAACCAAACGATGGTGGAAGCCACAACCGGCGTGATGGAGGGAACGTAGAAGATGGTGCGGAAGATGGAAAGTCCCCGTATGCGCGTGTTGAGCAACAGTGCCATGGATAGATCGAACACCAAGTGAATCGGCAACCCGATCACGACCATGAAAAGCGTGTTGCGCAGCGCCAGGTGAAAAACGCGGTCGTCGAGCAGGTCGCGGTAGTTTTCCAGGCCGATGTAGTACGGCGGCTGAAGCAAACGGTAGTCGGTGAGGCTGTAGTAGAACGATTGCACAATGGGCCACAAAGCAAACAGAGCAAAGCCGATGAGGGCGGGCGAGATGAACGCCATGCCGGTCAAAAAAGAGCGCATCTGTCCCGCGCTCGGCATATACCTGCGAGGTCTTGATCGCGCTGCCATAGACATCAAACTCCAAGGGGTGCTGCCTAGCGTGTCGCGTGATTGTGTTTGAGGGGCTAGGGAGCTTGGGGGATCAGCCCAAGCCTCCCTGCCGTGATGCTGTCCACTGCGCGCCTGTGCTGCAACGCTTACTTGCGGCGCTCCAGGCGCTCCAAGGCGTCTTCCAGTTCCTTTTGCACTTCTTCGGTCACGCGGTCGAGCGCGTCTTGTGCAGAAATTTCACCCGCAAAGACGGAGGACTCTGCTTCGGCCAAACGGCTGGAGTAGAAATCGTTGA
>CAZZNC010000406.1:0-2934 GCA_964655405.1 uncultured Anaerolineaceae bacterium
CGCGCCAGCTCGTTGACGATCAGCGGCATTTGCTTGGACGTGCTCACCAGCAGCGCGCTCAGCCCGATAGCATCCGCGTTGTACTTTTCCGCCGCTTCGATCACCGCATTGGCGGGCGTTTGCTTGCCCAAATCGTGCACGGTGTAACCGTTGTTCGCCAAGATGGTGCGCACCAAGTTTTTGCCGATGTCGTGCACGTCCCCGTAAACGGTCGCCAGCACAACAACGCCCTTGCTCGTACCTTCTTTGCGCTCCAAGAACTGCTCCAGATAGGCAACGGCTTTTTTCATCACCTCGGCGCTTTGCAACACAAAGGGCAAAATCAGCTCGCCCGCGCCGAACTTGTCGCCCACCTCCTTCATAGCAGGCAACAGCACATCGTTAAGCACGCTGATCGCGCTTTGTTCGGCCAAGCAACGGTCAATCAGCGCCTCCACGCCGTCTTTTTTGCGATGCACGACGTGCCAATGCAGCGCCTCTTGCGGCGTCATGCCCTCGGTGGGGTCGCGCACGTCGTCGCCCGCCACGCTGACCTCGTGCTCTTCAAAGTAGTGAATATAGTCGGCCAGTGCGTCGGGATGCTTGTTGAAGATCAGCGCCTCGGCCAGTTCGCGCTGATCTTGCGGCACTTCGGCATAAGGTGTGATATGCGCAGGATTGACAATCGCCATATCCAGCCCCGCCTGCACGCAATGGTACAAAAACACGCTATTGAGCACGGCGCGCGCCGGTCGGCTGAGGCCAAACGAAACGTTGCTCACACCCAGAGAAGTCAACACATCCGGCATCTCGGCTCTGATGCGGCGGATGCCTTCCAGCGTTTCGACGGCGCTGTTTGCCGTTTCAGGATCGCCGGTAGCGAGCGTGAAGGTCAGCGCGTCGAAGATCAAATCCTCCGGCGCCAAGCCGTATTCCTCCACCGCGATTTGGTAGATGTTGCACGCGATCTCCACCTTGCGGTCAGCGGTTTTCGCCATGCCCTGCTCGTCAATGGTCAGCGCAACCACCGCCGCCCCATGCTTGAGCACAATCGGCAACACCGCTTCTACACGCTCGCGCCCATTTTCCAGGTTCACGCTGTTGATGATGCCGCGCCCGGGATACAGGCTGAGCGCCGCTTCCATCACCGCCGGATCGGTGGTGTCGAACATCAGCGGCACGTCCACGGCCATCGAAAGCCGCTTGACCACCTCGCGCATTTGGGCGATCTCGTCGTCGCGCTCGGTCAGCGCCACGCACACGTCCAGGATGTGCGCGCCCGCTTCCACCTGCTGGCGCGCCACCTCCACAATGGCGTCGTAGTCTTCGGCCAACAACAAGCGCTTGATCTTGCGGCTGCCCTGGCTGTTGATCCGCTCGCCGATCAGGGTAGGCGGAGGCTCTTGGCGCAAGGAAACCGCGCGCATCCCGCTGGAGGCGGCGGGTTCGTGTTGCGGTTGGCGCGGGGCGGGCTTGCGCTTGCGCAGCACGTCTCCCTGCACGTGGAAAACGAGCTTTTCCACGTGCTCCGGCGTGGTGCCGCAACAGCCGCCCACCACGTTTACGCCCCAGTCCACGAACTCTTGCATCATCTGGGCGAAAGGTTCGGGCTGCATCGGGTAGACCGCCTCGCCCTCCACGTTGATCGGCAAACCGGCGTTCGGCAACACGCTAATCGGCTTGGTGCTGTGCTCCACCAAATATTTGATCGGTTGGGCCATATGCTCCGGCCCTGTGGAGCAGTTTAGCCCGATCACGTCAATCGGCAGCGCCTCCAACGTGGTAAGCGCGCTGGCAATGTCCGTGCCGAAGAGCATCCGCCCGCTGGTGTCCAACGTCACCTGCACTTGCAGCGGCACACGCACGCCCACCTGCTCGAAATAGCGGTTGATGCCCACCACCGCCGCGCGCACTTCCAGAATGTCCTGGCTGGTTTCCAACAGCAACACGTCCACGCCGCCTTCCACCAAGCCGCGCGCCTGCTCGGCGAAAACGTCCGCCAGCTCGTCAAAGGTAACGTCGCTCAAGTCTGGGTCGTCCGAAGAGGGCAGTTTGCCGGTCGGCCCCATGCTACCTGCCACATAGCGCGGGATGCCCGTTTCTTGCGCGAAGCGGTCGGCCACACGTCGCGCGATCTGCGCTGCCGTGCGGTTGATCTCCAACACGCGGTCTTGGAGGCCGTACTCGCGCAGCGTGAGGCGGTTGGAGCGGAAAGTATCGGTTTCGATCACCTCGCTGCCCACGCGCAAAAACGCGGCGTGGATCGCTTCGATCACGTCTGGACGGGTGATCACCAAATAGTCGTTGCAACCCTCGTATTGCAGGCCGCCGAAGTCCTCGGTAGTGAGATTGTAACGCTGGATGCTGGTGCCCATCGCGCCATCGTAGATCAGCACGTGGTCGGCAATGGCGTCCAGATAACGGCGATTGGTGTAAATGACATCTTTTTTGCGAGCGTTCATGTGTGAGCCTCATATTTTGCGCTTGCGCTACATAGCAAATGCCCCTCGCACGTTCCGAGGGGCACACAGCATAGCCGGTGGTGATCCCCTCATCTCCCAGAGCCGTGCTCTGACGGAATTGGCACCGTTCCACCGCGAGGGGGGCGCAGGTGGAGGTTGCCGCGGCGTCATCGGGCCGGTCCCTCAGCCGCTCTCGATGAGAGTATGGCGCGATCTTAGCATATTCCGGCGGCAGAAACCAAAAAATGCCCGAACGACTTGCCGAGCGTTCGACGCTCTCCGCCGGGAACGCTATAATCAGCTTGTGTTCGAACGCAATCCAAAGCCACAGAGGGGGTAAAGCATAACGCAGCGGCTTTACCTCTTTCTCATTGGGCGCCAGAGGATGTCGTGATGAAAAACAAGCGCAATCCGTCCTACCGTGTCCTTCCGTTGATCGTATTGATCGCTTTGCTGTGGGCCGCGTGCAACTCCAACCAAACACCCACGCCCA
>CAZZNC010000407.1:0-2931 GCA_964655405.1 uncultured Anaerolineaceae bacterium
GTGTAAGTGAGCCGCGTGCGCACGCTTGCCACTTCGCCATCTTCTGCAATGAAATCATCCTCACGGTAACGCACGCGCCCTTGGGCTTCGTCGTCGAAGAGGAAATAGGTGTCGTACTGGCGATAGTGATTATGTCTGACCACTTCCACCGCCGAATGTTCCAACAAGCGTTGGAGCACGTCTTCCCCGTCCACACGCGCCTTGACCTGAATTTCGAAACTTTCCTCTTGGTGCACGCCCCCAATCGCCACCAGCTTGTTGAGCACGTTGCCTTCGCGCGCAATCAGGAAGGCGTCCATTTTCTGCGCGTACTCAGCAGCAGCAGCGCGGATGGCCGCCTCGTCCAACGTCAGCAGTTCGCGTTCGCGCATCAACCAACGCCCGTTGACCATCACGTCGCGCACGTCGGAGGCATGGCTGGCGTAAACGATCTGCGAATAGACGCCGTCAGGATCGCGCGAAAAACGCGGCGTGTTGTGGATCGGAGCGCGGCTCAACACGACCAAATCGGCGCGCTTGCCCACCTCCAAGCTGCCCGTGATCGCGTCCAAACCCAGCGCTTCCGCCCCCCAACGGGTCGCCATGAGCAACGCTTCTTTGGCAGGCAAAATCACGGGATCGTGCGTCGCGCCCTTGACCAAAAGCGCCGCCAAGCGCATTTCCTCGAACATATCCAGGTCGTTGTTGCTGGCTGCCCCGTCCGTGCCCACGCTGAGCTTGACGCCACGTTCGCGCATCTCTTTGATCGGGGCAATGCCGCTTGCCAGCTTAAGATTGCTGGTGGGGTTGTGCGCCACCGCCACACCGTGCTGCTGCAAAAGCATGATCTGTTCGGTGTCCACGTGCACGCAGTGCGCGGCGATGGTGCGCGCGCGGAAAACGTCCAGGCTCACCAAACGATCCACGACCTTCTTTTCGAACTCTTTCCAACTGTCTTCGGCTTCCTGGCGCGTTTCCAAAACGTGAATTTGCAGCGGCACGTTATATTCCGCCGCCAAAGCCGCGCACGCCTGCAAAATTTCGTCCGTGCACGTGTAGGGCGCGTGCGGTGCCACTGACGGCACGATCAGCGGATGGTCTTTCCATTGCTCGATAAACGTGCGCGTGCGTGCCAAGCCTTCTTCGTAGCTTTCGGCGTCCGGCGTGGGGAACTTCATCACCGACTGGCCGCACACGCCGCGCAAACCGGCCTCAGCCGTTGCCGCCGCCACGTCGGCCTCGTAGTAGTACATATCCGCGAAAAGCGTCGTGCCCCCGCGAATCATTTCCGCGCAAGAAAGCTGTGTTCCCAAGCGGCAAAATTCCGCGCTGACAAACTCGCGCTCCACCGGCATCATATAGCCAAGCAGCCACACGTCGAGCCGCAAATCGTCGGCCATCGCGCGCAACAAGGACATCGGCATGTGCGTGTGCGCATTGACCAACCCGGGCATGATGATCTTTTCGCGACATTCGATCACCGCGTCGGCCTCGTACTGCGCCAACACCGCATCGCTCGGCCCAACGGCAACGATGCGGTCCCCCTGGATGGCAACCGCGCCATCGGGGTAATGTTCCAATGCGGCACTCATGGTGAGCACCGTGCCATGAACCAGCAGGGTATCCACGTGCTGCATAAGTTTATCCTTTCCCGATCAATGTTAAATTCTTTCCATTATAACGCACGCGCCCAAAGCTGGCGCGATGCGACGCGGTGCGTAAAATAGTAGCGACCTGGTGCGCCGGACGCTTGGCTTTTGCGTCCCCGCGCTGACACGTGACCCTTCTCGCCAATACATAAGGCAGCTCAAAGCTATGATGCGAGTGCGCAGCGACTTACTCCGAACGCTTGAAGCCGGCACGGTCGGCCTATTCTTGATCCAGGCAGTGCGCTTTCTCTACGCGACGCTTTACGCGCGCGCCAGCAGTGCGGACTTGGTCGGGCGGGTGCCCGACCCCAGCACGTTGAGCGGCGTCCCGGGCGTGGTGCAACTGACAACCGTCCAGAGCGAGATCGTGATGCTGCTGGGTTTGCTGTTGCTGCCGCTGCTAGCGTTGATCTTGGGGCGCTGGGGGCTGAGCTTCCCCTTTACGGTGCTGTTCGTGGCACTGGGGCGCTCGCTGGCACTGCAATCCGGCGCGCTGCAAGTGCCCGGAGCGGCGCTCGTCATCGGCGCGGGGTTGCTCTACTTGGCACTGACCGTAATCCGCCGACCGGCGTTCTTCCCGCCCGCGCTGCTGTTGGGCGTGGCCGGTGACCAGCTTATCCGCGCCGCTTACGACACTTACGACCACACCTGGCAAAACGCCTATCCGGTGTCGTTGGGCGCGTTGGGCACGGTAGAAATGGGCTTGGTGGTCGCGCTGGTGACAATCTTGCTGATCGTGTTGGCTATCGTGGCCTGGTTTGTGGAGCGGCGCACCGAGTTGCTCGCCGCCGAAGCCGAAGAACCGGCCCACTCCCCCTATGTCACCACCGAACGCCCCACCCCACGCCCGCAAAAGCGCGGCTATATGAGCGCCTGGGGCGGGCTGGCTTTTGGCGGCGTGCTTTACTTGGAACTGACGCTTTTTGGGCTGCCGAACGCGGTGGCGCGTTGGGCCAACGTAGACTACGCGGTGCTGCTGCCCTGGCTGGTCGGCGCAACGCTGCTGCCGCTGGTGCCGGAAGTGCGCGAACAGGCGCGGCGTTTCGCGGGCATGTTCGATAGCGCCTGGCGCGGCTGGCTGTGGATGCTGCTGCTGGGGTTGCTGCTGGTGATCGGACGACGCTATGAGGGCGTGTTGGCGGGCGCGGTGCTGGTTTTTGCGCAATTCATGGTTGGGCTTTCGCTGTGGTGGCCGGTGCGCACACGGGAAGCGCGCCATAACCTCACCGGCATCACCATTCTGCTGGGCGTGATCGCGTTTGCCGCACTGGTCGTGGGCGATTACTTCACCTACGATTACGCC
>CAZZNC010000408.1:0-2925 GCA_964655405.1 uncultured Anaerolineaceae bacterium
GGTTGATTGATAAGCATTTGATCTTGCCGGGAGGATGTGATGCCAAAGAATGATATTCGTCAAACCACACTGACCAGGTTGGGCGACGCCCTGCTCAAGAGCGTCGAGGGCTTGCCGCCGATCTTGCGCTTTGTCATCGCTTTTGCGATCTTGCTGGTCATCATTGTCGTGCTCAATGCCGCGATCCCCCGGAACCTTTTGCCGCTGTTTTACCTGCTGCCCGCGCTGGGGCTGATCGGCTATTTGACGTGGGAGTTCCGGCGCCTCAAGGCCAGAGCGCCGGCCGCGCCCGGCGAGGCCGAGGTCGTCAACCCGCCCCCGGCAGGTGCCGACCCCGACCCGTTCGATGCGCCTACCGCGCAGCAGACCTACCTGCGCCGCCTGCAAACGGTGTGCAACACGCTGCAACTGCAATACATCGATCCCAAGGCGTTCGAGTCGACCAAGATGCGCCGCCGGGCGATGCAATTGATCGATGTCTATACCACGCTGGACACCACGGCGCGGGTCGAGGTTGATAAAAAAGATGACCAGACGCGCCCGCTCACCGCCCTGGAGGCCGCCGCCGGCGAACGGCAGATGGTCTTGTTGGGCGATCCCGGCTCCGGCAAATCGACCTTTGTCAAGCATTTGGCGCTGTGCCTTTCCGGCGCGCAGCTCGAACCGGGGCGCGGCTGGCTGGAACACGTGCAGCCGGTCTGGTCGCACGGGTCGCTTTTCCCGCTGCTGGTCGTGCTGCGAGATTTTGCGCGCCGCCGGCGTCCCGATGGGCGCGCGTACTGTGACGGCAGCGCGGAGGGCTTGTGGGCGTTCATCGCCGCCGATCTGGGCGCTTGTGCCGCGCAATTGGAGCGGAAAATGGCCCGCGAGGGCGGCGTGCTGGCGCTTTTCGACGGCCTGGACGAGGTGTCCAACGAGGCGCAGCGCGCGCGTGTGCGCGACGCGGTGCAGGCCTTTGCCGGCCGCTACAACCACCCCCGCAACCGCTATCTGGTCACCTGCCGCGTTTACGCCTACCAGGACGCCCGCTGGCAGCTGCCGGAGACCTTTGCGGTTTTGACGCTGGCCCCTTTTGGCGCCAGGCGCATCGACGCCTTTATCGAGGCCTGGTACCGGGAGGTGGAGCAGTTGGGCTGGAAGAGCGGCGACGAAGCGGGCGCGCTGGCGTCGAGGCTGAAACAGGCCGTGCGCCGCAAGGGGCTGGACGTTTTGGCGCGCCGCCCGTTGCTGCTGACGGTGATGGCCTTGTTGCACACCACCCGAGGCCGTTTGCCCGACGACCGGGTCAAGCTCTATGCCGAGACGGTGGAACTGTTGCTGGCGCGCTGGCAGGAGGCGCGTTTGGGGCAGGAAAACGGCCCCGGCGAGCAGATCGACCTCGACTCGTTGAAAAAGTCGTTGCAACAGATCGCCTTTGATGCCCATTCGCGGCAGCAGGGCGGCGAGGATGTGGCCGATATTGCCGAAAAGGACTTGCGCGAAGCATTGGCGCTGGGCTGTCTGGATGATGACTGGAACAAGGCCGTCGAGTTGATCGCCTACATCAAGGAGCGCGCCGGGCTGCTGGTCGAGCGCGCGCCGTGCGTCTATGCCTTTCCTCACCGCACCTTTCAGGAATACCTGGCCGCGGCGCACCTGGGCGCCAAGCGCACCTACGAGCGAGAGGCGGCGCGCTTGCTGCGCGACAACCCCACCCAGTGGCGCGAGGTGTTCATGCTGGCCGCGGGGATCGTCGCGCGGCTCAAAGAGATGCCCTATCTCGCCTTCGATGCCGTGGGTAAATTGTGTCCCGCAGAGCCGCCGCCCAAGGGCGCGGCGCGCCGCGCCGTCGCCGAGGCAGAGTGGCGCGCCGCCTGGCTGGGCGGCGAGGCGATCTTGGAGATCGGCGTGAGCGAGGCCGACGAGACTGATGCCAGGGTTGTGGAGCGCGTGCGCGGCTGGCTGGTCGCGCTGCTCGAGTTTGGCGCGCTGGCCCCGCGCGAGCGCGCCGCCGCCGGCGATGTGCTCGCCGCGCTGGGCGACCCGCGCTTTTGCGCCGACGCCGGATATTTGCCGGGCGACCCTTTGCGGGGCTTTGTGCGCATCCCGGCCGGCAAGTTTTTGATGGGCACGCGCCAAGAGGACTTTTCTGCTTTGTTGGAACATCTCGGTGGTGAGCCGAGTTGGTATGAAGATGAAATTCCCCAGCACGAACTGTACCTGCCGGAATACTATATCGCCCGCTACCCGGTGACGGCGGCGCAGTGGCGCGCTTTTGTGGACAGCGGCCATGAACCGGAGAACAATCGCAGCCTGCGCGGCCCCGGCAACCACCCGGTGCGGTATGTCACCTGGGGCGAGGCGATGGCCTATTGCGAGTGGTTGACGGAGCGGATGGGCGAATGGGCGAGGGAGCGAATGGGCGAGAGAGCGAATGGGCAAATGGGGGCGGCGGAGCGGGCGTTTTGGGAGGGATTGGCGACGGGGCGGCTGCGGGTGACGCTGCCCTCGGAGGCGGAATGGGAAAAAGCCGCGCGCGGCGGGTTGCAAATCCCCCTGTCTGTAGAGACGCAGCCGGCTGCGTCTCTACACGACAACCCCAACCCGGCGCGTAGCTACCCCTGGGGGGACCAAGCGGACCCCAACCGCGCCAGTTACCGCGATACCGGCATCGACGCGACCAGCGCGGTGGGCTGTTTCCCCGGCGGGGGCAGTCCTTATCGGGTCGAGGATTTGAGCGGCAACGTCTGGGAATGGACGCGCAGCCTGCACCGGTCTTATCCCTACGATCCGGGCGATGGGCGCGAAGACGCGGGCGCCGCAGGCCGCCGCGTGTTGCGTGGGGGCGCGTTCAATCTTGCTTCAAGGGATGTGCGCTGCGCCTACCGCGTCGACCTCACTCCGTACGATCGTCTCTGGGACTTCGGGTTTCGGGTTGTGGCGTCC
>CAZZNC010000409.1:0-2925 GCA_964655405.1 uncultured Anaerolineaceae bacterium
TTTCCACCGAATATCCGTCTCCCTGGACGACTTCCACACCCTCCGGCACATTCGCTACACCGCGCCGGTTGACCATGCGCACGGGTTTTCCTTGCTCCACCAGCGCGCGCATCACCGCTTGGCCTAGCGGTCCGGTACCAAAGATAACGTGCACCCCGTTCATGAAGTTTGTTCCTCCGACCTGGCTGCTTTGTCGTGTGCAGCGCGCCGCGTATCTTAACCAATCCTATAGTGGTATGGCAACACCAAGTTATAGGTGGGACGTTTTCGGGCGAGGGGGACTCATTTCTTTTTCCCCTTGCCTTTGGCTCCACCTTTCCCCTTCCCGTTCTTTTGCCGCGCATCCAAGATCACTTGGAAGGGGTCGGCGCCGGGCTTGATCAACACGCGGCGTGTGCGGCCACCTGCGCGCAATGGCCCGATGATGCCTAGCTCGTGCATCAGGTCAATCAAGCGCGCGGCACGCGGATAGCCCAGCCCCAAGCGGCGTTGGATCAGTGATGCGGAGGCTTCACCGGCGTTCACAACCAAGGCGATGGCGTCTTCCAACATGGGGTCGGTTTCGGCGAGCACTTCGCGGCGCGTCATGCCGCGTTCCCAGGGGGCAATGCCCATGGGCTGCATCGCGCCTTCGGCAATCTGGCGCTGATGCCATTCTTTCCAGTAGCGTACCACGCCTTCGACTTCCTCGTCGGAAACATAGCAGCCCTGAATACGGCGCACGCCGGATGCGTCCGGCGCCAAGAAAAGCATATCGCCGCGTCCCATCAGCGTTTCGGCCCCAACGGTGTCTAGCACTACACGCGAATCCACGCCGGAGGCCACTGCAAACGAGATGCGCGCGGGGAAATTGGCTTTGATCAAGCCCGTGATCACGTCCACACTGGGGCGCTGCGTGGCAAGCATGAGGTGGATGCCGACGGCGCGCGCCATTTGCGCCAAGCGTGTGATCGCGCGCTCGGTCTCGTCCGGACGTTGCATCATCAGATCGCCGATCTCGTCAATCACCACGACGATATACGGCAACCGTTCGTGTTTGCGCCGCCGTCCAAGCGAAGCGTTGAACGTGTCCAGGTTGCGGGCGGCTTCTTTTTCCAGCAGCTTGTAACGCCGTTCCATCTCGCGCGTCACCCAGCGTAAAACGCCGATGATGCGGTCGAGTTCGGTTTCCACCGGCCCCAACAGGTGCGGAAGCCCGTTAAAGCGGCTTAGCTCCACCAATTTCGGATCGAGCAGCACCATCCGCACTTGCTCCGGCGTGTTGTTCATCACCAGCGCAGTGGTCATGGACGCCAGCATGATCGATTTGCCCGAACCGGTCGTGCCTGCGATCAACAAGTGCGGCATGGTCGCCAGGTCGGTGACGAACGGTGTGCCAGAAACGTCGCGCCCCAAAGGCAGCGTCAGCGGTTTTTTGCGCATTTTGTAAAACTGCTCGGATTCCAGCACTGGACGCAGCGCCACCGTGCTGGGCTTGCGGTTGGGCACTTCGATTCCCACATAGGAATGTCCGGGCACGGGCGCTTCGATGCGGAGCGTTTTGGCGGAAAGCGCCAACGCCAGATCGCTCGCCAAGTTGGTGATCTCGCTGACACGCACGCGATTGAAGACGTATTCGCCATCCTCGGTGAATTTTTCGGTGTAGGGGGAGACGGCGTATTGTGTCACGGTGGGGCCAACGCTCACGTCAACCACTTCGACTTCAACGTCGAATTCCAGCAGCGTATCGCGGATGATGCGCGCGTTGAGGTTGATTTCCTCTTCGGTGGGACGGTCTAGCTCAATGTCGCTCAGCAACTCCAACGGCGGCAAATCGGCGCCACGCTTGCCCACTTTGCGCGTTTCGCGGAAGTCTGCCACCGTGAAATAGCGTTCGGTGGGGCCTTCCAAGTTGCGGCGGCGCTGACGGGCACGCGGCACGGCGGGCACGACGCGCGCGTCCGGCAGCAGATCGCGCGGCACGATGGAGGAACGCTCGCCGGGGTCGCCCGGGGCCACCAAGCTGCGTCCGTTTTGTGCGCCCATGGTGCGGCGGGTGTGTTCGGCGAGCGCGCGAATTTCGGCTTTGGTCAACGGGCGTTTGCGCTGTGGAGCGGGCTTGTTGCCGTTGGACGGCGTGTTTTTTGCCGAATCGTTTTTGGAAGAGCTGGACTTGGCGGCTTCGGTTGCTGTGAGCGTGGCAACGGCTGCTTGTGCCGCTTTAGCAGGGCGGCGTTTACTTTGGCGCGCTTGCGGCGCGGACTTCGGCGCGGTGCTGGCTTTGGGCGTGCGAGGCGTGTCCGACGTACTCGGCGGTGTCTTTGTGCGCTTCACACGACGCGATGTCGTGTGTGGCACGTCTTTGGCCGTCCCCGTTTCGCGGGTGGGGCGGCGCGTGGTACGAGATCGCCGGCGTGGGCGTGAGGTCGGCACTGCGTCGGCGGCGGGATCGTCGAATGTGAACTGATCCGGCGGGGCGTCCGCTTGGGCGTCTATCAAGGTATCTTGTTCGGGGACTGTTTCCAGGTGGGTGAGCGTTTGTTGCAAGCGGGCACGCAGCCAGGCGGTGGCGGCGACCAGATGATAGACGCGCACTTCCAACACGATCACCAGCCCGCCCAAGAAGAGCAGCCCAAAGATCGCCAGTGAAAGCGTGCGCCCCAAACTGCTGGTGAGTTGCGAAAGCGCCCAGCCCACATAGCCCCCGCCGCCCCCCTCGTGAGCGAGCGCGCGCGGCTGTGGATCGTCGGCGGCCAGGTGGAAGAGCGCCAACAGCGCCCCGAACGCCACTTCGGAGGCGGTAAAGCGTACCCAGCCCAGCCGGAATACCACGCCGAACTTGGGCAGCAGCGCGATGATTCCGGCTGCGATGATGCCCAGCGCAAAGAAATAGGCTCCCTGGCCGAAGAACTGGCGTGAGATGCGCGAAACGGTTACGGAAAAAGT
>CAZZNC010000410.1:0-2925 GCA_964655405.1 uncultured Anaerolineaceae bacterium
TGGGGGGCGGCTTTTTTTGTACTTTTTTACAGAAAGTGCGCGGGGCTGGTCACGGGGCGGTCACGAGGGCAGCGCAAACTGAAGATGTGCGGTGTCCTGGCATTTTTTCCCGCGCGCGATTTTGTACTACACTGATGAACATATCCGGCATATTTTCCAGGAGGAACACGCAATGCTGCACACAAAACGGCTGGCGCTGGGTTTTTGGGCGGCGCTGGTGATCGTGGCGTTGGTGTTGCCACTGCCTGCGTTGGCGGCGGGAACACAGCAGACCACGAACGCGGAAACCCATCCGCTCACAGCGGAACAGTACGCGGCGCGGCTGCGGACGCGCATTTCACCGGAGGCGTTGGACTCTCGCTTGGCGCGGGAACGTGCCTGGCTGCGCGACTATCTGAGCACGATGGAACGCCGCCCGCCCGTTGACCCCGCCGCGCAGCGCCAGACGGTCGCCGATTGGACGGTGATGGTGTACATCGCGGCGGACAACAACCTGGAAGGCGCAGGTTTGATGGATCTCAACGAGCTGGAAGGGGTCGGCTCGTCCCAGAACGTCAACATCCTGGCGCAAATGGACCGTGCCGCTGACTACACCGATTGGGACGGCGATTGGACGGAAACGCGCCGTTACTACGTTCAGCAGGACTCCGACGTGGACTATATCCATTCGCCGGTGATGATGAACATGGGTGAGGTGAACACCGGTTCGCCGCAGGCGGTGGCGGACTTTGCGACATGGGGCATCACCAACTATCCTGCGCAAAAGTATATGCTGGTGCTCTGGGATCACGGCGGCGCATGGATCAGCAATATGAGCGACGAGGATTCCGGCGACGACTTGACGTTGCCGGAGTTGACCGGTGCGCTGGACAGTGTCAAGGCGGCAACCGGCCTGGACAAATTCGAGGTGCTGGGCTTCGATATGTGCTTGATGTCGCAACTGGAAGTTTATCAGACCATCGCGCCCTATGCGCGTTATAGCGTGGGTTCGGAAGAAAACGAGCCGGGGGCAGGGTGGTTCTATTTGTTCCTGGAACAGTTGGTGAGAGATCCCAGCATGGACGGCGCACAGCTCAGCCGTCAAGTGGTGGAATATTTCATGTACTTTTTGCGTGAAGTGGTCGGTGACAAAGACGTATACGGCTTGGCGGCAGTGGATTTGAGCAAGCTGGACCGCATGACGGAAGCTGTGACCGCTTTCAATCGTGCGGTGGCGGCCAACCCTGCTGCTGCGCTCAGCCCGATTGCCGACGCGCGTAACAACACCATTTCCTATGGGGGCTTTGACGACCCCGAAAGCCGCGATTTCTGGTCTTCGATAGACCTGTATCGTTTCGCGCAGTTGCTGAACGACATCACCACGTCAAGCGAACTCAAGAGCGTGGCTTCTGGCTTGATGCAGGCCACAGCGGAGTTTGTGATCTACGAAGATCACGTTGACGCGCTGTCTGGCTCCAACGGCGTTTCAATCTACTTCCCGCTAAACGAACGGGTCTTCGACTATTTCCGTGACCGTTACGCCGACGAAGTGTCGTCCGCGATGCGCTCTTGGTACGAGTTCCTGAACACGTTTCACGGCGAAATTGTGGAGACGGTCACCAACGCGCCCCAAGTGGACATCGTGGGCGTCTATCCGGACGTGGTGAGCATCTATCAGCCTGCCGTGATCATGCTGGATATTTCCGGACGTGACATCTTGCAGGTCAACTACGCGGTGACCTATTTCGTAGACGGCAACGCCGATCAGGGCGTTGTGCTGGACTTCGACTATTTGGTTTCGCGCACGACGACGCCTTCCGGTGAGAGCATCGTGGATTGGTCGGACGGGGTGACGACGCGCACGTTCACTTGGGAAGCGGAAGTGCCCATGCTCAGCGACGGCACGACGCAAACTTATGCGCTGCTCATCCCCAACCGCGACAACCCAGGCATGGCGTTGGTCAACGGCTATTACCGTTCGGCACGCGGTGGGGACGACGTGAAAGCGCAGTTGCTCTTTGACTTGGAGGCGCGCCGTTCGATCTCGCTGTGGGGACTGAACGAAACCGCCGACGGCAATGTGCAGCCCTTCGAAATCAGCGTTGAGGACGGGGACACGTTTACACCGCTGTGGCTGATGCTGGACTCTGAGCAGAACCTGAGTGGCCAACGCACCGGCGACACGCTCCGTTTGACCGACGCCACTTCGATCACGTTCGAGAAAGTGCCCGCGCCTAGCGGCACCTACGCGATCAGCTTTGTGGCGGAAAACGTGGCCGGAGAAAAGACGCTCGGCCAACACGTTGTCCAAGTGAACAACGACGGGCTAGACGCTGCACTGCGCGGCTTCACGGACGTGACTTTCGGCGTCAACTTCCTCTATCCGGCGGACTGGATTCGTCCGCGTTTCACGCCGGACGGCTCACGGCTTTTCACCGCGTATCTGAAATCCGATACCGTGCTGAGCCTGTACCCGTATACGGGGGTAGCTTCTGCGCAAGAAACCGAAGCCGCTGCGCGTGCCAGTTGGAACACGTTGGACAATTTGCAAATCGGGCAATCGCGTGAAATGGAAATTAACGGTTTGCCAGCTTATGTTACAGACTACACCTATGACTATCGCGGCCAAAAGCGTATGGGCGTGGTGATTGCAATCTACGTACCCAGCCAGGGCGTGGGCTATGCCTTCGACCTTGATGCACCGATGGACGACACGGCGCCGGCCCAAGAGGCGCTCCAAGCATTGGTCGGCAGCATCAATTTCTTTGATCCGCAGAGCGAGCTGGGGCAGAGCAGTTGGCAGACGATCACGTTAGCCGATGGGTTGGTTTCCTTCCCTGTGCCCGCAGTGTGGCAACAGGATCAATCGGACGCATGGACGCTTTACGGCCCTGCGACGGATACGTCCATTTTTGTCGGGCTGAACGCTATGCCTGCTTCGGGGGC
>CAZZNC010000411.1:0-2917 GCA_964655405.1 uncultured Anaerolineaceae bacterium
GATTCCTTGCGTAACAGCGATGGCCGCGCCGCCCGCTTGCACTTGCGGCAGATCGCCGCTGCCCAGCAGTAACGGCGCGCTTCCCTGCGGCCCCAAGCGAATGTCGAAGTCGGCGGTTTGCCCAGGGGCCAGCGTGCCCAACGCGCGTGCCTCTCCCTTCACCAACAGCACCGCGTCCTCCAACGTGATGCCGGTGGTATTGGTGATACTGCCGGCGATGCGTGGGGCGGCGTCGGAGGCTAGTTGCCAGGTGGCAGAGGCTTGCAGCGCGGGGGCGTCGCTCAGCCCGCCGAACGCTAGGTGTGCCGCTGACCCGCCGCCCAAACGGATATCTTCCGCCACGTATTGCGCCCCTTCGGTGATGCTCACCAGCGCGTCCGCCCCGCTTCCACGTTCCGGCAAGGCGCGCAGCATGGCATTTGGTGGCACGGCGAGTGTGTAGGTGTGTTGGCGCGAAGAAAGCACGCCGACCAGCTCTTGCACGTGTGCGGGTTCATGCTCCGGCCAGGCGCGCATCACCGCCATCGTGTTCAGCGTGGGCGTGCTGCCGTGCAAATTAAAGCCCACCGTATAGGCCACGCCGCTGAAGGCCAACACAATCGCCGGTATGGTGAACCAGGCCCACTCGCGCCGTTTCAGCCGTTTGAGCACCTCATAGTTGAGCGGCCCCACCAGCACGACATACAGCGCCAAGAAGCCGCACAACTGGCGCACGGTCGGTAAGGCGGGCGACTGGAAGCTCAACGCGGCTTCGCGCGCCATGTTCCAATCACCGAAACCACGTGCCCATGACGGACGCGGGCCGGTGGAAACAATCAGCGTGTACCACAGCTCGCCAAAATCGCTCCAAGCGCGGAAGGGCGCGGCTTGCGGGTCGGCAGCGAAGAAATCTACCCAGCCGCTCCCGTAGCGTCCACGCACGATTAGCGGCAGGTCTTCCGCTGCCGATAGCGTGCGCGATCCCTCGCGCGGCGTGCCCACTGCCACCGTAAACGCATCTTGCAGCGCGGCAGACGGGTGATGCACATAGTCTCCCAACGCTGCCGCTGATTTCAGCACACGCGCGCTCTGCACCGTCACGGGCAGCAAGTCGTCCAATTGGGCTGTTGTGCGCGGCCAGGCGTCCCCGCCAGCCACGATCAGATGCCCGCCCGCCAACACCCACGCCCGCAACGCTTCGAGCTGTTCCGGTGACCAAGCGCCGGTGTCCACGTCGTGCAACAAAATCACATCCAGCGCTTGTAGCGCGTCCACGTGGGTGGGGAAAGCTTCCGGTTGCCAATTGACCTGATAGGCGCGCCCTGCTCCCGGTGAGCGAACGGTGAGGTCTACCGCGCCGTAAACGGACTCGGTCACCACCGCGTAGAGCGCGTCCCCGTCGTTGATCGCTTGCACCGAAGCCGTTGTTGTTGCCACCGACTGCCGGTCGCGCGTCACCAATTCCACTTCCACGCTGGGCACAACCCGTTCCAACGAGACGTAAAGCGTAAGGCGTTTGTGCGCGGCGGGCGCCAGCGCCACCGGCACACGGTAGCGCGTGCGCGTTCGGATGCTCCGCGCCACAGAGCGCACCTGCACATAGCCTTCCCAGGGGGCGTCCGCTTCGTTGGTCAGCTCGGCATATACGGGCAGCCATGTCCCGGGCCGATACACGCCGTTGAAACCCGCGCGTGCTTTCAAGGATAAGGATGTGGCTTGGGCGTCAGCGTGTGGGCGTGAATTGGGCACAGCGTACACGGTCGCCACACCGATCATCCCAAACCCCCACAGAGCCAGTACCAGTGTCAAAACCAGCCGGTGACTTTTCACAAAACGTTTCCTCCCGCTGCTATGGGGTAGGCTCTGGGTACGAGGTTGCGGTCGGTTGGGGCTGCGGAGTGGGGGTTGGTGTGGGCGGTGGCGGGTAATTGCCGCTCACCACCAGGCGCGCCGGATCAAAATTGGCGCATACGAAATCCGCGCGCCGCACCCAACCCATACGCGGATTTTCCACGCCGACCAGCACTTGCAACCACGCGCCGCTAGGGTCGCGCGCGATGGGCGAATAGGAAATTGTCCCGCCCGTTTCGCCGACTTGCTGCGGCGGCAGCAACACCGGATACGTTTCGCCCGGGCCGCTGTAGACGATGTCTCGTTCCGCGTTTAGCTCACATACCGGATAGACCACCGACAACGTTTGCGTTGTTTGCGCCAACACTTGGTCCCATCCTTCGGCGTAGAGCGTCACGGCCCATTCGGTTGCTTCTCCGGCAGGAATAACCGTCATGCGCTGCTCGCCGGTGAGCGGCATGGGCGGCGCTTGGAGCATGTTGGTCGCGTCCGAGCCTTCTAACCACACCGTGTAGCCACCGTCATATTCGCGCGCTCCCACCACGCTCCACTGAATCAATACCTCGTGCTGCACGTTGCGCACCAACACATTTTCGCTCCCGGGCACGCTCACTGTCAACGTGACAACGGGTTGCACCTCCACATAAGCCGAGGCGCTGCGGCGCGCTTTGCCGTTGGCGGCTTCCAAAATCAGCGTGTGGATGCCCGTTTGGTCAGGGATCAGAGTGTAGCCGGTGGTGTGCGGCGACAGTGTGTAATGCTGTTGTCCGCGCGCTGTCTTGACCGTTAATGCGAGCGCCTCAACGTCCTGCACGTTCCAATGGAGCGTCACTTGCTCGCCCAACGCAATCGAAGGCTGTTCGATGGTGAAGGATGCGATCACCGGTGGCGGGGACGCGTCCTCGCCGTTCCCGCGCAACGCCCATACCAGTCCGCCGAGCAGCGCCAGGGCCAGTAATGCAAGCGCAGGCACGCCCACCCACGCTACCCATTGCGGCAAGCGCGGCTGCTCCAGATAGCGCCCGGGCACGGCAGCCACAAAGCCCGATGGATCGTGGGCGCGGGCTTGCATCACAAAGGAGGATTC
>CAZZNC010000412.1:0-2905 GCA_964655405.1 uncultured Anaerolineaceae bacterium
AGCCAAGTTTTTGCCGCCCTTTTTCCTAAAAAGGGCACGGGGTTCGGGGCAGCGCCTCGAAGAACTCAGCGCCTGGCACATCAATCTCCGTTGAACTAGCCGCCGCCGCAGATGTTGCTATACTCTGGGCCGCGCGCCGCCGCACGCTTTCGGCGCGCCCCTTGGTTTATGTTCACACCCGCGAGTAAAACGCTATGAGCACACAAAATCCCTCTTCGCGCTGGCACGTGCCCCATCGCTGGCTCTACTGGGCCGCTGCGCTGCTGTGGGCGGGCGCCGGTTTGATGCTGCTGACCCGCGCGGTCGTCTGGCTCATCGCCGCCGACCCCGCCGACGCCGCCTCCTACGCGCTGGCGGGCGTGGCCGCCGGTGCGCTGCTTTACCGCTTCAAGTTCACGTGGCTGGCCGGACGCAACATCCGCCGCATCCAGGCACTGCCGAAACGCGCGCATCTGCTGCGCTTCCAGTCGGTCGGCACGTATATTTTGATCGCGCTGATGATGGGGCTGGGGATTGCGTTGCGGCGCTCGTCGCTTTCGCGGCTGACGCTTTCGGTGCTCTATACGGGGATCGGGATGGGGCTGTTGGGCGCAAGCGGACACTACCTCCGCCGCGCCCTGGCTGCCGAAGCCGCCGCACAGCCCCAAGCCGCCGACTGATCGCGTTCAGTGCGCCGCTTCCACGCGCGCACGCGCGTCCACAGCCCAAGCTCCCTGGCCTGCGGGCAGCGCGATCAGCGGGTTGATCTCCATTTCGGCCAGTTGCGGCTGTTCGTGGGCCAGTTGCCCCAGCCGCACGATCACGTCCACCACAGCGGCGCGGTCGGCGGGCGGCGCGCCGCGATAACCGGCCAGCAGCTTGCCCGCCAGCGTGCGGTCGAGCATGGCCTCGGCGTGTGCCTCGGTCAACGGCGCCAGCTCGAAGGTCACGTCGCGTAACAGCTCGACCTGCGTGCCGCCCGTGCCCACCATCACCAGCGGGCCGAATTGCGGGTCACGCACCACACCGACGATGAGATCCACGCCCTCGCCGATCATCTTCTGCACATACGCGCCCGCGACCGCCTCGGCGGGCAACGCGGCGTGTGCCCGTTCCATCAGCGCATCGAAAGCGCGGCGCAGCGCCTCGGCGTCCGCAATGTCCAGGATCACGCCGCCCACGTCGCTCTTGTGCACGACGCCCTCGGCGGCCAACTTGAGCACCACCGGATAGCCGACCTGCTCGGCCAGTTGCACCGCTTCGTCTGCGCTCGTGGCGACGCCGACCCCGGGCGTGCGGATGCCGCAGGCGCTCAGCAGCGCGTCCACGCTCTCGGGCGGTAACCAGCCCTCGCCGCTCAGCGCCGCGCGGATCGCTTCTGCGTCGCACGTGGCGAGGGGCGGGGCGGTTTCCTCGGCGGTTTGCTGCGCGGCCAGCCACTGTTGGCGTTGCCACATGGCCGCGAGCGTGCTGCCGACGCGCTCGGGGAAGGCAAAATTGGGGATGCGCCGCCGATGCAGTACGGCGGTCGCGTCGCTGACCGAAGCCAGCCCCATGATCACGGCTAGGATCGGCTTGCCGCGTCCGGTGAACTCGCCGATCACCTCGGCCAAACTCACCGGCGCGAACCAGTCTTGCGGCGCGGTGATGGCGACCACCGCGTCTACCGTCTCATCGCTCAGCAGCGCGTCCAGGCACAGCGCATAGGTGGCGGGCCCGGGGCCTGCCAGGATGTCCACCGGATTGTTGACGCTGGCGGCAGGCGGGACGCGCTTGCGCAAGTATGCTTTGGTCGCTTCGGTGAGCGGGGCGAGCTGCATACCGGCGGCTTCCAGCGCGTCCACGGCCAGGATGCCCGGGCCGCCGGAGTTGGTGAGGATGGCGACGCGGTTGCCTTTGGGCAGCGGTTGCCAGCCAAGCGCGCGTCCCCAGTCGAAAAGCTCTTCCATCGTGCGCGCACGCAAAACGCCCGCGCGTCGGAAGGCGGCTTCATACGCTTCTCGGCGACCAGCCAGCGCGCCGGTGTGGCTGGCGACCGCACGCGCGGCGCCCTCGCCGCGTCCGGCCTTCAACACAATTACCGGCTGGCGTAACGCCACCTCGGAGGCCGCTTCCACGAACGCGCGCCCGTCGGAAACGCCCTCCATGTACATCGTGATCACGCGCGTTTGGTCGTCCTGGCTGATAATGCTGAGCATTTCGGACTCTTTTACGTCCACCTGGTTGCCCAGGCTCACCACGCGGCTGAAGCCCACGCCGGAGCCGCGCGCCCAGTCAATCACCGCCGCGCAGACCGCGCCGGATTGCGACAAAAAGGCGATGTTGCCGCGCGTGGGCATCCCTTTGACAAAGGTGGTGTTCAGCGGAGTGTGCGTGTCTATCGAGCCGATGCCGTTGGGGCCGAGCAACCGGATGCCATATTGACGGGCAATACGCTTGATGGTCTGTTCGCGTGCTGCTCCCTCCGGCCCGATCTCTCGAAAGCCGCCGCTGATGATGATCGCCGCAGGCACACCGCGCTGCCCGCAACGTTCGAGCTCGTCCGCCACTTTGTGCGCGGGCACGGCGATCACGGCCAGGTCGAGCGGGTCGGGCACGTCCATGACATGGGGATAGGCTTTGCGTTCCAAAATTTCGTTGGCGTGCGGATTGATGGGGTAGATCGGCCCATCGTACCCATGCTGGATCAGGTTGCGCACCACACCGTGACCGAGCTTTTGCGGGTCACGTGACGCGCCGACGACGGCTATCCCGTGCGGACGAAAAAAGTGATTAAGTTTTGAGTCTGGCATAAAGTGAAATCCTTTTCTTGGTTATGGATACAAGTTTGGCACGACACCGCGAAACGCGAATGTGGCTGGTCTGGAGCGCGGGGCGCGCCGCCCGCCCCGCGCTCCGCGCGGCGACGCGCAGCGAAAGCTGCGCG
>CAZZNC010000413.1:0-2902 GCA_964655405.1 uncultured Anaerolineaceae bacterium
ACCTCATCGGAGGCTTTTTGTCCACTCCTTTACTGTCAACCTTTGACTGCACCCCGAACGCCGACTTTACGGGGTTGCGCTCGCGGAAGCCGTCGGCGAAATGGGGGGCTCTGTGGCGGTTTGCGGTACGGTGGGCGTCGCGCTCGGAGAAGCCGTCGGCGTAAAGGTGTCCGTTGCGGTCGGCCAGGGTGTGCGCGTAGGCGCTGGCGTGTGCGTATAAGACGGTGTCCACGTGGGCAGCGGCGCATCCCACAGCGACGTTGGCGAAGGCCCGGGCGTCCATGTGGGCATCGGCGTGCCGGTTGACGTTGGAGTTGGGCCGGGTGTGTGCGTAGGCAACACGAACACCGGCGCTACAGTCACCGTCGGGACAGGCGCCGTTCCCTTGCGCCCGTTGATCGCGATCAGCACGATCACCAATGCCACCGCGCCCAATACCATCAGCACGAACCATGCCCCCAACGACAGAGAAGACTCCCGTTGGAGCGAGGCCAGCAACCCGCCGCCCTGCTCCGTTGGCTCGTCGGGTTCGGTCGGGGTGAAGGCCTGACCGGTCAACCGCGCGTAGGCTTCTTGCGTGTGTGCATTGTGCGGGTTAAGCATCAACGCACGTTCCAGGTATTCTAAGCGTTCTTCACGCTCGGTTGCCAGCGTTGCCAGCCACATCCACGCGATCTCGCGCTCGGGGTCGACAGCGACCACGTCGAGCAGCAGGCGGCGTGCTTCGGTGCGCTGGTTCGCTTGCGCCAGTGCAATGGCATCTTGCAATTGTGCGTTAATCTGTTGCGAGCGACGCATGATCTCTTGCTCCACGCTCACGTTTTATCGCGCGTTCATTGTACACAGACACGGGAAAATGCGAAACTGCGTGCGGAGCGTGTTCTGCCCCTAACTGCCGAGCAGCTCGCGCACCGTGCGCGCAGCGTCTGCACGCTCCGCAACGACTTCGTGCCCGTCGCGCAGCCGCTTAAATTTGACCACGCCGGCGGCCAACTCGTCGTCCCCCAGAAAAGCCACAATTTGCGCCCCCTTGCGGTCGGCGTACTGGATTTGCTTGCCCAGGCTGCGCTTGGGGTTCATGTACGCTTCGGTGCGCACACCGTCCACGCGCAGTTCGTTTGCCAACGCCAGAGACGCGCTCTGTGTTTCCGCTCGGAAGGTTGTCACCAGCACCTGCACGACCGTGCTGCTCAGCTCTGGCGGATAGAGATCGAGCCGATCCATCAAGCCCATGATGCGCTCGATGCCCAAACTGGAGCCGGTGGTTGGCAAACTTTCGCGGCGGAACAGTCCCAACAGCTTGTTATAGCGTCCGCCGCCGGTCACGCTGCCCAAGTTTTCCGGCTTGGTGATGATCGTCTCGTAAATCGGGCCGGTGTAATAACCCAAGCCGCGCACCATCGCCAAATCCACCGTGACATGCTCCAACGGTATCCCCATCGCAGCCAGGTGCTCGAGCATCGTTTCCAACTCGGTGAGACCTTCTTGGGCGGGCGCAACGTCCGCAAGCTGTGCGCGCACCTGCCCCAGCGTTTCGATGCCCCCCGCGCGCCATTGCAAAAGCGCCATCATGCGCTCGATGGCGTCCGCCGCGATGCCACCGGCGACCAATTCGCGCTCCACGCCCTGCAAACCGATCTTATCCAGCTTGTCAATGCTGCGGTAAAGCCCCCCCAAGTGCGTTTCTGGCACGCCCGCGTAAAGCCCGATGCCGGTGAGAATTTTTCGGTTGTTCAAATGCACGGTGAAGTCCGCAAAGCCCAACCGTTGCAGCGCCGTCACCAACACGCTGACGATCTCCGCGTCGGCGGCCATGCTCGCCACACCGACAATGTCCACATCGCACTGGAAAAATTCGCGGTAGCGTCCCTTTTGCGGACGTTCCGCGCGCCACACCGGTGCAATGTGATAGCGACGGAAGGGGAAGCTCAGCGCGTTTTCGTGCATTGCCACGTAGCGGGCCAGCGGCACAGTCAGATCGTAGCGCAAGGCCAACGCTTCTTTGCCGCCGGGGTGCTGCGCGTGGAAAATGAGCTTTTCGGCATCTTCCCCATATTTGCCCATCAACGTCTCGCGCATTTCCAGCACAGGCGTATAGATCGGCTCGAAGCCAAAGGTTTGGAAAACGTCCGTGATCACGCCAATGACATACTGGCGTTTGATCACCTCAGCGGGCAAAAAGTCGCGCATTCCTTTGGGCAAACGGGCGTTGATCGTGGTCATCAGGCTTTCACTCCAGCACACAAACGGTCGGTTTGGCCGTCCAGGGAACAAAAAAGCGTGGCCTCTGGTGTCCACGCAAGGTCAAGCGCGCTGCACAGGCCGTCACACGTCTAAGCGGTTGAGGAATGGGATGGATGGGTTAGGCAACACATGACGGAATCTCCCTTTGAGCGCTCCCAGTATAAACAGGAAACGCGCCCCTGTAAAGCGTGACGCAGCCTCCGCAAAGAACCGTTAGAAGCTTCAATAACGGCCTGCTCATTCTTCCGGTTGCCTGGTTGCTCCTGTGCTTGACAGCCCTATGTGCATTTGCTACACTGCGCACAGGATGCACAATCCATATTTCGCAACGACTTTGACGGAGCCAAGTAGATTGTCGGGCGTGCCACAGAGAGCCGCCGGTCGGTGTAAGGCGGCGCACAAGACAATCGAACATCCACTCCTAAGCACGTCGCCCGCCGAACGGCAACCACCCTAAGGCGGAACGGGAGCGCCCGTTATCGCGCGCGAGTCTGACACCAGACTCCCTGAGGCGCACGTCGTGAGGCGAGCGCAAAACCAGGTGGTACCACGAGTCCCCTTCGTCCTGGCACGTCCAGGCAGGGGATTTTCTTTTTCGCATGAGAAAAGAGCTGAGGTGGAATGGTGTATTGGGACTTTATGACACCGGATATCTGGG
>CAZZNC010000414.1:0-2889 GCA_964655405.1 uncultured Anaerolineaceae bacterium
GCGATTTTCGTCTCCGATGGGGATCATGGCTCATCCTTTGTCGGTGGCAACAGGCCAAAGCCCAGATAGAAAAACGCCCTCACAGAGGGGATTCCTCCGTGCGGGCTAGTGTCGGCAACCAAATCGGGGTAAACGCAGGGATAAAGCTCAGTCTTCCAGCGACTCTGCGAAAAGCAAGCGCCGCACCTTCGCCACCAGGTCGTGATGCAAAATCGGCTTGGGCAAATAGTCCGTCGCGCCCGCGTCCATGCCGTCCATGACGCTCTTGGCGTCACCGCGCGCCGAAAGGATCAAGATCGGCACGTTGGCGGTATCCGAACGCCCACGCAGCACACGGCACAGCTCGATGCCGTCCATGCCGGGCATCATCACGTCGAGGATGATCAAATTCGGCGTTTCCATTTCCAAAACAGCCAACGCTTGGTCGGCGTCTTTGGCTTTGAGCACTTCGAACCCACCGCGTTCCAACATGATCCCGATCAGGGTCAAAGCCCCAATTTCATCGTCCACAACGAGAATTCGCTTCATCACAACGCCCCGCTTTCTTCCCTACAAACCGGATCGAGTGCCTACGCCGTGCGATCTCGATCCTAAGTTTAGCATCAAACCTTGTTTGCGCAACCACCCCACCACACAAAACAGGCACTCATCCCAAAGGCAGATCGGCGGGGACAAGCGTCACCCCGACCGTCCCGGGGCCGCTGTGTACACCCAAAGCCATCGAAAGCTGCACGACAAGCCACTCGCGCACGGTATACTTCGCCTCGAGCAACGGGCGCAAACGTTCGGCTTCGTCCTGCGCGGCCACGTGCATCAACGCCACACGCACTTCGCTTCCCGCAGCGATAGCCATTTGCATCAGCTCCAACATGCGCCGATAGGCGGCCTTGCGCGTGCGCGCTACGCCCAGCGACGCGGGCATTCCGTCTCGGATGCCGATAATCGGCTTGAGGCTCAGAGCGCCGCCGATCATGCCCTGCACGCGCCCGATGCGCCCGCCTCGCCGCAGATATTCGACCGTGTCCGCCGTGTACACGGTGTACGACGCGGCAGCCGTGCGGCGCGCCACATCTGCCACTTTTTCCAGCGGAGCGCCCTGCAAAGCCTCCCGCGCCGCCTGGATCACGGCCCAGCCATGCCCCATGCCAAACATGCGCGTGTCCACCACTTCTATCGGCACCCCCTCCAACATAGACTGCGCGCGTTCGCGTGCGACAAGCGCCGACTGATACCCGCCACTGCCCGCGCCGGTGACGCAGATCACAACCAGGCCGTCTACACTCCCCGCACCGCGCGCCACCACATGCTGATACGCGGCCAGATACTCCCCCACACTGGGGTTGGCCGTCGTGGGCCACTCTGTTGCCGTTTTCACCCAAGCGTAAAACGCATCCGGCGACATATCCACGCTATCACGCAGCGTCCCCCGCTCCGTGTGTACATAGTACGGCACCGTTTCAATGGCTAAGGCTTGTACCAGTTCCTCTGGCACGGTGGCACAACTGTCTGTCACAATCCCGATCACGTGCTCTCCTCCCTATAAATGCGGTTGCGTCAATCGGCCCCAAAGAGCCGCGCACCGTTGTAGAATATACCCTATTCCCTCATAGCGTGTTTTTTTCGCTTGAAAACGGACGATGCCCCCCAAAAACAGCAGTGTTTTCCCCTCGCAATCTGTGATAAGCTGGGAACAATTCGCCATCATTCACGGAGAGGACCCATGCTCAAGCCATACATCCGCCAATTGAAAAGCCAAGACCCCGCCGAACGCCGTAAGGCCATCGCAGGCCTAGCCCGCTTGCGCAATCCGGCAGTCATTCCGCTGCTGGAAACGGTTTCGCATTCCGACCCCGACCCGGCGCTGCGTGAGTTGGCCGAAAAAGCGATTCGCTATGTCAACACCCATGCCGAACAGAAGAGTTCTCCGGCCACCGAAAGCCTGCTGGACATCCCGCCGGCTGAAGACGCCACCCCTCGCAGTCACGTTTCCCCCCGCGACCGTGAAACGGCGCGTAAATACGTCAACGCGGCCTTCAGTTACTACCAAGCCGGAGACCGCGCCCGCGCGGTGGAATGGCTGGGCAAAGCCCTCAGCGTCAATTCGGAGATCCAAGGGGATTCCTTTGTCGAAGGCATTGTCCAAAACGTGATGCAAATGGACATGAGCGAGGCGCTGCCGATTTTGACACACGTGGATCGACGCAAAGCCTACATTGCCGAACTCGGCGGCAAACAGCCGATGAAAGCTGAGCATGTGCCGGAAAACGCCACCTGGGGCAATGTGCTGATCGATTTTGGGCTATACGGGGTAGTCGCCATTGCAAGTCAGTTTGCCGCATGGCTTTTCGCCGCGGACATCCTCCAACGCCTCGTCGAACAGTCCCCGCAACACGACACCCAAAACATTGACGCATTTTTCAACATGGACACGCGCGGCATCTTCTTGACTTCACTGCTGAGCGGCGTCTATTTCATCGTGGGGGCAGCCTTGCAAGGGGTGTTCACGCACTTGGCCGCGCGCTATATGCTGGGAGGGCGTGGCTCGTTGGCGTATTTCTACCGCAAGTTGGTTCCGCTGCAAACCATTTTTCTGTTCGTCACCAGTGCCGCGCTGGTGTTGCTGGGGCTGGCCGGCAACGCCGATGTTGCCTTGCCGCTTTTGGGCCTTCTCAACATAGTGGCGGACTTGGTACTGCTCTATTTGACCGTGCGCATTGTGGCGGAAGTGCATGATTTCGGCATGTGGAGCGGCTGCGGAGCGATTATCTTGGGATGGGTGCTCCTCATAGTAATCTTCGTCTGCGGCGCGTATGTGCTGTTTATGGTTCTCGTCTTGCTCGTGGGTGGAGCGGGATAAGGCCGGTCGCGCAGGTGGAACGGCCCGCCGTG
>CAZZNC010000415.1:0-2885 GCA_964655405.1 uncultured Anaerolineaceae bacterium
CTTCCAGTTCGAAGTAGCGTTTTGGGGAAACTGGCCCATGTGAAGTCACGGCTTCAATCAAAAAAAGGCGGTTGCGGACCTCGTCGAACAACACAATGTCAGGCAACTTGTCCTTGTCGGGGACAGGAATGCCCAGGCTCCGAAAACCTTCTTCGTCCAACAGCAACGTTTTGTTTGCTGTGTCCCCCAAGTAAAGCAACCTGGCGCCCGGAGCAAATCGTGGCCCGAATTCCTGAATGACGGCAACCTGTAACTCATTGTGTTTGCCTGGCGACAGATGGTAAACTTCCCCTCGATAGACCAACGGCACTTTGTGACGATCCAATCGCTTTTGGTACATTTCCAACAGAGTACCTCTCGACCGAATGAAATCATCGACAGCCGACCGCCATTGAGGGCCGCCAAAAGCACGGATAACTAGAAGCGCCGCATCGGTCAGGGCGTAATGCGTTCGCGGGCTATTGGTGGGTAACGCTGGGTCATCGGGGTTCTTGGCAACTATCCCCGCTTGCACGAACTGGTGAATCACCTGGCGACGAATCGTCTCACGTGTGTTTTCGGCGTATGTGCGCCCATAGAGCCGCTCGATTTCGCCGAGCATGTCGTGAATTCTCAATCGTGGCTGGCGCGCTTCAGCCCACGAGCTATCTTCGGCCAACTGCGCCAGCGCGAGCAAGGTCAATGCGGAGATTTCGTTTTGCTGTGCACGCGGCAATCCCAGCGCGCTCAGCACCTCTTGAGCCTGTTCTAATTTCCCCACGTCGTTCGTGTCTCCCTGATGATAGGAAAGTCCGGTGGCAACATGCCGGATTGCTGTAGCGAGCGCGTGACGACCTCGTCAAGGTCAATCGCACCCCGCAAGCGGTCGCGCTGGAGCACCTGAGCGCCAATTCGGGCAATGCTATCCGGCGAGGGCAACGGCAACGCCCGCAGTTCGGTAGCGTTCACTTGCGTATTCCCGTTGGAAATACGGAAGTACCGGTCAAGCAAACCGCTGTTCAGCAACGCCGACAAGCCCACCGCCTCCGTAAGGGCCAGTTGCCCGCGCTGCCGGTAGATGTAGTTCAAGTGATTCTCCAACCCCACCCACCGGTAGGCATAATCCGAGGCGAAGAACGGCGCAGCGATCAGACGGCGGGCGTCTTCCTTGGAACTGAAGCGCCGCAACAACACGTAGTTGGCCGCTGCAACCAACTGTCCCGATGCCGCTCCGTCAACCAAAACGCCCTGGGGCTTGGTACGCTTGCCGTTGCTGACCGGCCAGTCGACCCGCTGAGGCTGCACGTTTTGCATCCACAGCAAAGGCACGGCACGCCCCAGAAACACTTCGCGTTCCGACACCAGCGCATCGCGCACGCGGAAGGGCACAATGGGGCCGGTGGAAACCTCCAAACCGAATTCCCCCAGAGAACCCGGCCAACGGTCCACCACGTCGATGATACGCTCGTCCAATTCGCTGGTGGGCAACCGAAAAACGATGTCCTTCCCCCAACGCCCGATGAAATGCTCCATCGAAACGGTGCGTCCCGCTTGTCCCAACGCCAGACCCGACAAACCGCGCGAAGCCGAAATATTAAGACTTTGCGCCCGTTCCCCGTCCGCCCCACTCCGAAACATCACGACCACGTTTTCTTGCAACACCCCGTCGGTCTTGAAGGCCTCCTGGCGAGACTCCAACACGTGCACACCGGTCAGCACGGCGTGCTGCAAGAAGTCCTTCCGAAATGCGCCAAAGTACGCACCGGAACAAAAACTGCGGGGAACCACGAAACAGGCTAGCCCCGCCGGAGCAAGCAACCGCGCCGCCAACCCCATGAAAAGTGTGTAAATGTTGGTGTGGCCGCGCAAACGCCCCCGCGCTGCCCGCGCACGGGGATCGTCCCTGCCCAACTTGAAGTACGGCGGGTTGGCAATGATAAACCGATAGGCGCGTTGCAGCCGCGAGCCATGCTCTGTCGGCAGCAACGCAGGCCAGAGCGCATCGATACCGGCCCGCACAAAGTCCGCTTCGAACAGGTGAACGTGTACGGTGACACCATGCGCACGCGCGCGATCCACTGCGCGCTGAAGGGCCTCTCGCGCCACCTGCACCAGTTCGGGGTCCACCTCGCAGCCGTCTATCCACACTTCGCACGGTTCGCCACGCGCGACCAAGCGCTCGATGACCGCACAAGCCAGCGTCCCCGAACCCATAGCCGGGTCGAGGATACGGCTGCCGCTCGGAATAGGCCCCAGCCGCTCCGCCATGAAGCGGGCAAGCGGCGGCGGCGTCAAATATTGCCCGTACTGTTTGCGATGCGCGCTGGAGCGCCGGGCAAGCAGCCGTTGCCCCGCCAAAAAGCTGTTCTCGACGATCCGGTATCCGGTGTGTACTTCCATCGGCGCCCTTGTAAATGACATACAACCGTTCTAATCATACCGCATTCCGGTGGGGGATGCGCAAAAGAAACCGCACGCACACAGGGGCGCCCGCCACTCGCACGGACGCCTCCATGACCGCAAAGCTACGCTGCCACCGACCGCCCTACTGCGACGGAACGCCCCAAATACGCACCGTGCCGTCCAAGCTGGCGGAGGCTAAGCGCGTCCCGTCCGGCGACCACGCCACGCTGTACACATCGCCTTCGTGCCCCTCCAGCACGGCGAGCTGCTGCCCGCTCACCGCGTCCCAGAGTCGCACCGTCTCGTCAAAGCTAGCGGAGGCCAGGCGCGTACCGTCCGGCGACCACGCCACGCTGAGCACCAGCATGGTATGCCCCTCCAGGACGGCCAGTTGTTGCCCGCTCACCGCGTCCCAGACCCGCACCGTGCCGTCAACGCTGCCGGAGGCCAAGCGCGTACCCTCCGGCGACCACGCCACGCTGGGCACCCAGTCCGTGTACCCC
>CAZZNC010000416.1:0-2883 GCA_964655405.1 uncultured Anaerolineaceae bacterium
GAAGTGTACGAGTGTGCGTGCCCGCAGCGTAAAACGTAGGTGATGGACGATCAGGTTCACAGCGCCTCCTCGCTCAACTCGTAGTAACTGTAGCCTCGGCTGCTGGCGACCAGGTGATACGGCAGCGCCACATGGTGCAAGACGCGCTCTTTGCCCAGCCGCAGCCGCTTGTTGTCGTAGATGTTCACGTGGGCAAAAGTAACCTGTGCACCCACGTCGTCCAGTTGGGTCAGCAGCGCGTCCACCGGCATCATCTCCAGCGCCTCGCCGATCGCCAGATAGCCTTCCGGCAGTGCCTCATGGAGCACGGGCGGTGCTTGGAGCTGCACGAACGAGCCGCGCTTGCCCAGGTAGTTGATCTGTGCCAGCCAGGGGAGCAGCCAATCGGCTTGCTCCGGCGTCACCTTGCCGAATGCGATCCCGAGCCGCCCGTCCCACTGCGCATATTCGCGGTAGGATATGCTCGGCCCAAAGGGATACTTGCGCTGCTTCTTTGCTTTTTCTTGGGCAGCCTCCTTCTCGGCTTTTTTGCTCTTGAACTCCCAACGTTTGCGCACCTTGATGAACGTGTTGTTGACCACAACGCGCGGGGGTGGGGCTAACGCTACCGTCAGCCCCGCCAACCACGCTTCCCAAAGTTCGGCGGCGACCGCTTGCCCTTCCAAACGGCAAGCAGCGTCTAGCAGTGCCATCTTGACCGCGAACGGCGTCGGGACGAGCAACGTCCGCCCGCCGGAGGCGGTCGCCGTCGCCGGTTTGAGCGAAAACAGCGTTGTGGCCTCGTACTCTGCGATGAGCCACATGGTCGCCTCCGTCATGCGTAGCGCAAGCTATACGGCTCGTCTGCGGTCAAATCGCCGACCACTTCGGCGAACTCTCCAAGCGAGCCAAACGAAACACCCGCCACTGTATCTTGCGCCATGCCGTTGAGCACGTCGATCAGATGGCCGATGTGCGCGTCGTAGTCCGCGTGCAGTGGGCTAACGGTGGGGGCGGGCACGGGGCCGGTGCTGAAGGTGAGCACGCCCTCGAAGTTCACCAAATGCGGCGCTTGGGCGGAGCGCATCGCCCCGCGCGGTTGCAGGAAGGTGTACAGCACGCTTTCCAGAAGCGCCTTCATCCGCTGCTGACGTTGCGGGAGGTCAATGGCGTACTCTTGTGTGATGTCGTTGAAGCCGACCCGCGCCAGTTCCAGATGACACACCACCGCGTAGATGCCAGACGAAGCCGGACGGTGGAAGATGGCTTGGCCGAGGTTTGCGCCGCTTTTCTGGGTCGCTTCGCGGTCTTGAGCGCGCTTGTCGGTGCTGCGCTCGTTGGCGTATTTGACGTGGAAATAGCTATCGGTGGTTACCGCCTCCGGCACGCCGACTACCCACCCGAACTCCACTACGCTCTTACGCGGGATGCTGCGCTTGCCCTCGGTGATCAAGATGCCTTCGATGTCGTCCATGGCGCAGCTTTGCAGCAGCTCGGAGACCGTTTCCGCGTCGGAGAGGCTCTGTGTGCGCTGGATGAACTCGGAGTCGGCGTTGATGCGGTTGGCATTGAACTCGCGGCAACCGGCGCAAAGCGGCACGCGGTCGTTTTCCCGCAGGATGCGGAAGAGGTGTTCGGCCTGGATATGCTTGTACATATCCCCGCTGATGGCGTTGACGTTTTGCAAGCGGCCTTCTTGGTCCACGATGTTGACCATGCGCGTCTGGATTTGGTTGCCTTCGCCGCCTTCGTTGTTCAAGCTGTGCATATCCAACGTGGCGCGGGCACTGATCGAAATGCTGTAAAGTGAGCGGGTCATGCGTCTTTCTCCTCGGTTTCTGCGTGTTCGGCGGATTCATCTTCATCACGGGGCACGCGCGCGTACCCATAGGCGATCAACAAATTGGCGACCGTTTCCGAGCCGTACTCGTCGATCAACCAAACGATGTCGTCAATGTCGCTTGTCTTGACGCTGCGGCGGTAGGGCTTGGGCCGCGTTTCCATCACCTGGGCATTTTCTGCGTTGTACTTATGCAAAAAGTCACCCAGGGCGGCGATAAAGGCTTCGGGGTAGCGGGCTTTGCGCGCCAGCTCTTGCCCCAGCCCGTAGCGCACGTCGTATTTGCGGTCGCCTTGTTTCTTGCGATACTGCGCCGTGACGGTACTTTGGCGGATCGCATAGGCGATGTTTTGGAATCCTGGTGTTTCCAGGATGCGCGAGAGGGGTTTTTCTGTGCTCATAATCAACCTTTCTATGAACTCGGTACTCAACGGATAAGCGTACTGGTTTTGCTCGCGTCGGCTGATGTAGTAGCCGGCGAAAGCGTTGGTGAAACGGAAAAACGCGGCCAGATCGTCGCCGGAGATGAAGTCCCGCAGATGTTGCAGCAGCGTAAAAGCGTCGCTATGGGACTCGTCAAACTGCCGCGCGACCTTTTCCATCTCGCTGAGCACACCGCGATCCGGATCGGTGTAAAGCTCCAGATCATCGCGTGCGGTCACCTGCACCCATCCGGGCAGCCCGATGAACGACATATTCATCGTGGCGGAGGCGTTGCCCAAGTCCTTGTAGAAAGCCGTGTCAAAGCCTGCCACGATGTGCTTGGGACTACGGCGTTGGAGCAGGCGCATCACCAAACTTTCCTCGTGCTGGGCGTGTTCCAACAGCCTGTGCGTGTAGCGCAGTGCGGCCAGGATGTCGAACTTGGTAGACGTTTCCGCCGACATGCTGGCGCGAAAGTCGCTCATCACCGCCGCGCTGGTAGAAAGCGCCAGCTCGCGCGGGGCGAGCACGAACGTTTTGCGATCTTTGGCCCCGCGCACGGTGCGGGTGAGCGCCACCTCATAAAAGCCCACCGCCTTCAGCCATTCGGTCAGCCAAAAGCCTTTGGTGTTGCCGATGCT